>CAZZZY010000736.1:0-2099 GCA_964658545.1 uncultured Acetobacteraceae bacterium
TGTAGGATGTCTAGCGATTTTAAATGGGTGGCTTATTTCCGCCGTGACGTACTAGATCGGGGGGATGGGGAAGATGAGGGAGATAAGGGAGCAAAATCCCCCTCATCCCGAACCGTATTGGGACTACACCTACACCTTTGCCAGTGGCGTTCCTAGAGTTCGGCTTCTCGCTCATCTGTAGTAGCCTCAAGCTTCTTATCCTGATGCAATTAAAGGAAGCAGGAGACGCAATTATTAGGAAAAATCCTCCAATAAAACAGCATAACCAAGCTGAAAAATAGCAACTAGAATTGAAGTCAAAAGTTTGCTACTTGATATACAGCATCAAGGAAATCGGTAGAAGAAGGGCTGCATGGCTTTGCAAAAGTTAAAAATTAACTAGGGATAGTTGTCAGGGATAGATGGGATGAACAGATTAACCTTTTATATGATTTTGTTGCATGGTTTGTTTTTAGGAATAGCAACAGCTAGCGCCAAGTCAGCGTTTGTGAATGGAGTTGATACAGAGTTGTCAGCCAACCATAAGGCTGTGCGGGTTCTAGAAGCTGTAGTTACAGCCAATAGTCAGTTAACGACAGAAGCTTCTTCAACTAGAATCTCAGCATTATCACTAAACAATATCAGCATTCCCCAGAAACAGCAGCTACCATCAGGGCAAGTTTGGGTAGTTAATCAAAATAAACACGTACAGCCTCAACCGTTTGTTTGGGTAGTAAAAGACCTGAAAAAAGCTGGACAGCAACCATTTTTAGAAGTTGCCAATCCCCCAGAAAAACCGAAGTCAAAACCTAATTCTAGTGCTAAACCACCAGCAAAGGATAATTTAGAGCCCTTTGATGAAGTAACTAAAAACACCCAAAAGTCAGGGGGACTGTTCACCCTTTATCGTAATAAAGAAAAGAATAAAATTTATCTAGAAATTAAGCCAGAGCAACTCAACAAAAATTACCTAGCTACGACAACCCTAGAATCGGGCATTGGGGAACGAGGTATTTACAGTGGTATGCCTCTGCAAGATTTTTTATTTTATTTCCAACGGGTGAATGATAATAAACTAAATTTTGTCATCCGCAATGTCAATTTTCGGACTCGTGAGGGAGATCCCCAGGTGCGATCGCTAGCCCGGTCTTTTAGTGACTCTGTTCTTTATAGCATTTCTATTAAAAGCATTCATCCACAACGCAAAACTATTCTTATCGACTTGGGCGATTTGTTACTCACAGACTTAGCGGGATTATCTGTGAGTTTAGGAGTACCAGGAAGCACAGATCAGTCTTATTTTGGTACTGCTAAAGTCTTTCCCCAAAACTTAGAAGTTGAGTCAGTTTTAAATTTCTCTGGTGGCGCTGGTCATGACAAGGAAATACCAGGCTTCGCGTCGCTACCTGACAACCGTGGCTTTACCCTGCGCGTCCACTACAGTCTCTCCCAATTACCTGAAAAAGATTATCGACCGCGCCTTGCTGACGATCGCGTTGGCTATTTTATCACCGCCTACCAAGATTTATCCAAAGACGATAGCGGCGATTCTTTTGTCCGCTACATCAATCGCTGGGATTTGGAAAAACAAGACCCAAATGCAGTAATTTCTCGCCCCAAAAAACCAATTGTCTTCTGGATTGATAACGCTGTACCCTTAGAGTACCGCGATGCCATGAAAGAAGGCGTGCTGATGTGGAACAAAGCCTTTCTCAAAGCTGGATTCAAGGATGCAATTGAAGTCCGCCAAATGCCCGATGATGCCACATGGGACTCAGCAGATATTCGTTACAACACAATTCGCTGGATTAACACAGTCGATGGTTATTTTGCAATGGGGCCATCCCGTGTTAACCCATTGACTGGGGAAATTTTGGATGCAGACATTCTCGTAGATGGCAGCTTTATCCGGGCCCTTAAGAATGAATATCGCAAAGTCGTCCAACCCAACCAAACACAAAACCAGACTACCTTATCAGCTTTGATGCAAGATCGTCTACTTTGCACCAATGGTTTAGATGCCAAAAACAATACTGTACCCCAGCAGATGCAAGGGCAACAAGAATTGTTGAGTCGTTTATCTAAAATGGCAGGCGAATACGATTTATGCTATGGCATGG
>CAZZZY010000736.1:2109-3549 GCA_964658545.1 uncultured Acetobacteraceae bacterium
AACCAGTTTGCCTTTGGTTCACTGGCGATGTCACTGCTACCAGAGACTATGGCCACTCCAGACCAGGTGAAAGAATATATCAATCAATATTTACGCCTAATTATCGCTCACGAAGTTGGACATACTCTTGGTTTACGCCATAACTTCCGTGGTAGCACCATGCTACCACCAGAGGAGATGAATAATACGGAAATTACTAAAACTAAAGGTCTAACAAGTTCGGTAATGGACTATATTCCTCCAAATATTGCCCCTCAAGGTACAAAACAGGGAGATTATTTTCCTAGCATGGTGGGGCCTTATGATGAATGGGCAATTAAGTACGGCTATATGCCAATTAAGAAATCAACTCCCATAGCAGAAAAGCCAATTTTAGAGGAAATTGCTGCCCAATCTTACAAGCCAGAGTTGAGTTATTCTACAGATGAAGATATGTATGACCTTGACCCAACTGCCAATGCTTGGGATAACAGTAGCAATGTACTGCTTTATTCTCAGTGGCAGTTGAATAATTCGCGGGTGATGTGGGAACGTCTTGATAAGCGTTACCCACTGCCTGGTGATAGTTACAGCGATGTGAGTGAACGTTTTAGCACAGTATTGGGTAACTATTTCCAGCAAATATATTACACCACAAAATACATCGGAGGGCAGTCTTTCTACCGCATTCACCCTAGCGAAATACCTTCTGGAGTTAGCCAACACCGATTACCATTTGAACCAGTACCAGTTGAAGAACAACGGCAGGCTTTAAAAACGCTGCAAAAGTATGTGTTTTCAGAAAATGCCTTGAGCTTTTCACCAGAACTACTGAATAAATTAGCACCTTCCCGGTGGCGGCATTGGGGTAGTTATCCGCAAGTTGGCCGTTTGGATTTTCCCATTCATGACTTGGTGCTATTCATTCAGGGTTCAGTATTGCGGGATTTACTCTCAGGCGATCGCCTCTCTCGCCTCAAGGATATTGAACTAAAAACGAAGCCCGAAAATGCACTGACTCTACCGGAGTTATTTGACACTTTGCAGTCAGATATCTGGACAGAAGTAATCAAACCAAAAGGGAAGTTAGTGAAGATTTCTAGTTTGCGGCGAGGCTTGCAAGGGCAATACCTGGATATTTTGAGTGGTATGGTGTTGCGAAAAGAACCTGTACCAGAAGATGCCCGCACTCTAGCTTGGTATAAACTAAAACAACTGGATGAGAAACTCAAGGACGTTAATTCCGATGATGAATACACCAAAGCCCACTTATTAGAAACGCGCGATCGCATTAAAAAAGTCTTAGATGCCCCTTTACAAGGGAATTAAATCAATTCACAATGACGCTCGTTCGCGTAGCGTCTCCCCTTCTCACATTGGGAGAGGCTAGCGCCAAGAGAGAAGACTCGCTAACGCAATGACGCTCTCTACGAGACGCTAAAAGCGAACGCGGACTCGCTA
>CAZZZY010000737.1:0-3539 GCA_964658545.1 uncultured Acetobacteraceae bacterium
TGGGTAATCTTACCATGACTATTTAATAAATTTTGCCTTTTCTTAACTTTTAATTAATGTTCTGGTAACAGAATACAGTAGTCGGGATTTTTAGCAACTGGTGAAGTAGTGCAACTTCCTTAAACTACGGGCTTTTACAAACCATCTTTTCTTGGTGGCGTAGGCGTAGCAGGCATCGCAAAAAAACCGAAATACCTATTTTAAATCAACGAAACGCTTGCGGTATATAAACTACAGATTTTAATCCCGCG
The DNA here is from genome assembly GCA_964658545.1 of uncultured Acetobacteraceae bacterium. GTDB lineage: Bacteria > Cyanobacteriota > Cyanobacteriia > Cyanobacteriales > Nostocaceae > Nostoc. The sequence continues at coordinate 252 of CAZZZY010000737.1, forward strand.
GAGCGTATTAACTGGATAGAAATTACTAAGGAGATGTGCTTTGAGACGATTTACGAAGCTCTATTTTGCTCTAACACTCTTGCTACTTCCGTCCTCGATCATACCGTCTATGTTTTTTGGTTCGGCGATCGCAGAGGAGTCCTTCCCACAACAAGCAAACTCAACCATCACAACTCAGCCAGATGCAACGCCAGACGTGGCGCGATACTTAAATAATCCATACAGGGAACCCTACCTGCCACCGAAGATACTCACAAAGCTGCTTCAGGAGCGGATTAAGTACGTTTTCGTAATTTTTAACGAAAATCACTCCTTCGACAACGAGTATGGCACATTACCTGGTGTTAATGGACTCTACTCAGATGGACAAAAGCCTCGTAGTCCACAGAGAACGCCAGGTTTCACCCAAACCTACACGGATGTCAACGGCGCAAGCGTCAAAGTTCAGCCATTCCGAATCGGAGCCGAGCAGAACGCCAGCGCCGTTGACAGCGTTGATCACTCCCATACCGGACTCGCAACCAAGATCCACGTTGTGGATGGTAAGCCACAGATGGATCAGTTCGTCTACGACGAGTACACACGCTTTGCGTCACAGGGGGGAGCAGCTAACATTGCTGAGGGCAAGCAGTTCGCAAACCTGGTAATGTCGCACATCGACTGCGACACCATTCCGTTCTTTTGGAAATGGGCTAGTCGCTTTACCGTCTTCGACAACATCTTTGCAACTGAAGACACACCCTCAACCCCGAATGCAGTGGCGATGATCGCCGGGCAGTCAGGTGAAACGCAGTGGGTCAAGCACGGTTCGAGCGGCAAATCCTACACCGTAGGCAGCAACACTGGGACAACCCAGGGGGTACCGGTAGTCAACGACCCACAGCCATTTTATGGCTCCCAGTTTGATACAACAACGGACAACAAGCAACCTGCTGGTGCGAAAGAGAGCTACGCCAATAGCAATATCTCCTCGATCCTGACCTTCGCCAGTCTGCCTCTCACCTTCCAGGGGCGCAATATTCAGTCAGTCTTGGCTGGTAACAGGAATCCTTTATCTGATCTAGCCGACATCCAGCAAGATATTCCCTATATCCAGCAACTCCAAACTAAGCCAGTGAATTGGCGCTGGTATCAAGAAGGCTACGATCTCGAACCTACCGATACCAACGGGATCGCTTCGCACAATTCCTATGTTAGCCATCACAACGGCGCGCAGTATTTTGGGTATGTTGCTAACACGCCGCAGGTGAGCAAAAATCTCCGTGGGCTAAATGACTTCTTTAGCGACATAGCCAACAACACCCTGCCTGAAAGCGGCGTGTTCTACATTCGTGGCGGCTACACTAACCTGAAGGGTTTTAAGCCACCGATCACGAACCCCAACACACCTGCAAATGAGATCGCCGCGATTAATGCAGCAAAGTCAGGTGATGACGACCATCCGAGCTACAGCGATCGCCAACTCAGTGAGGGGATGGCAGCCAGGGCAATCAATGCGATCGCCTCAAATCCGAAAATCTGGGAGCATAGTGCCATTATCATTACCTATGACGAGTCAGATGGCTTCTACGACCATGTACCACCACGGATCTTGTCTTATGGCCCTGACGGGCTGCCGCTCTCCCGTGGTGTTCGTGTGCCACTGATCCTCATCTCACCCTACGCCCGGACGCACGCTGTCTCCCATGTCGAGGGCGATCACAACTCGGTGATTGAGACGATCAACACGATCTTTGGTTTGCCTGCCCTTGCCAGCTTGCCCGATGAGGCACAGGCACTTGCTGCTGGCAACTCCCCAGAGTTCAACAAGTTTGGCCCACCAGGATTCAAGCAGAAGTACCTCGGCCCACGAGACATCAATTCGCCGATCACCGACAGCTTGCTGTCGGGTTTTGATCCGCAGCGCTTGCTTGGTACTTCGCCGCCATTGCCAGCCTCCTTTGCGAAGATTCCAGACAGTGTTGTAAACACACTACCGCACTACGGCGGTGAAGGCTGCCGAGCGATCGGCATTACGCCGGAGGACAAGCGCCAGGGGATAGTCAACCAAATCCCCAAGGGCTTCAATCCGCTACCAAGCACCTATCCAGCAGCTAACCCTTAAAGATATAGACGGATGGGGTGCGCCCCATCCATATGAATCAATTCAAAATTCACGCATTCAGACATTTTATACAGCCAGACACAATTCACATTTCTTGAGGAGAATTCATGCGTTTTCTGTTAGTCTTCCTGGCTCTATTTGGTTTCTGCTGCTCGATTTCCTCTGCTGAGGCAGGTTCTGTCATCAAACGTGTCAAGGAACGCAATGTGGTTCGCTGTGGCAGCGTCGAGCGGGCGGGTCTGGCAACTGAAGCCGAGCCAGGTGGCTGGAGTGGTCTTAATGTCGATATTTGTCGGGCGATCGCCGCCGCCGTGCTAGGATCTTCCGACCGCATCGAATATCACAAGTATGAGACCTCGAAGGACTTCGATGCTGTGCGTAACCAGCAGGATGACGTATACTTTCTCACAGGATCGGAGATTAACGAGCAGAAACTAGCTGGTAATCTGGTGCCTGGTCCTACTGTCTTTGTGGAATCTAATGCCGTAATGGTAGCATCCACCTCGGCTGCACACCACGTCAGCGACCTGGCTGGAGAAAGCATCTGCTTTATGATTGGCAGTTCAGTCGAGCGGAGCCTCACGGCTTACTTCGGTGCGCTCCATAAAAACTGGTTGCGTCGGCCGTTCTCTGAGGATGGGGAAATGATCGATACATACAACGTGCAAAATTGCCACGCCATCGTCGGTGAAAGCACGACTCTTGCCAATATCCGTCTCGACCCTGGGGTGAACCGATTATCGAGCCGCATCCTCCCAGAGCCACTAACGACCTTTCCGGTGATCGCTGCTACCGGAACTGAGGATGCCCAGTGGTCAGCGATCGTCGCGTGGACAGTGCATACATTGATCAACGCAGAAAGACCGGAAACACCCTGGTATACAGGTGGTGCTGGAGTGATGCCGATCTTTGCACCAGAACTGGGTCTGGACAAGGAGTGGCAGCACCACGTTCTTACATCTGTAGGCAACTATGGCGACATTTTTGATCGCCATCTAGGGAAAGGCTCCCGACTCAAGCTTGATCGCGGATTAAATACAAACCATTTTCGTGGAGGACTTCTTCTGAGTCCGTTCCTTGAGTAATTTCAACATAAGTATATATAAGTATATATTTCTGACTTGCCTCTTGTTCAACGAGTCGCGGGAGTCCCCACCCTCAACTCTTAGTAGGGTGGGGAGGGA
>CAZZZY010000738.1:0-3538 GCA_964658545.1 uncultured Acetobacteraceae bacterium
AAAACTATTCGACAAACTGCCGACTCTGAAAGTCCCCAATCTAATCCAATATGATAATAAGTACGGTACTCTCTCTCTTTTTTGAATAACCATTAAAACTTGGTCTTCAATTATTAATTTAGGACGACGACCCGGTTTCTTTTTCTTTTGAGCATTACCTTTGACTAACTCAACCATTAGCTCAAAAGTCCGACGACTGACTCCGGTCATGCGCTTAAACTTTCTTGAAGTAAGCTGTTTGGCTTTCTCTATCTTCACTGCTGATCAAATTCCTAATCGCAAATTGTCAAACCCTTGATTCTACCACAAAACACTTTTGCAAGAATTCTTCAGAATCGTCAGATTCTAAGTCCCTTTCTAACGAAAAGCCTGCTAATGTGCAATGGGGAGTACCTGTTTTATATATGCGTTCAGCAGATAGCATTATCTTCCCAAGAAAAACATCTGCGGTTGCAGAGCAGATTCGTAGAGTCATTCAGCAAAATATTGGCTCTATACAAGACGGTAGTAGTTTCACTGGTCTTAAGGTCAAACGGGCAAAGGGATCATTTGAGTTTGTTTTAAATATTGAAGAGATTAAAGGTGGTTCCACAGTAGAGGGAGCAACATTTGAGGAGTTATAAAATCTAATGCAATTATTACCTGATTATGCAATCTTTCAAATCATGGTTCAAGAAAAATAGATACATATTTTCCACTAGCAGAACCAATCGGTAGGACTGCAAATCGCTTTGAAGGGTATGTTTCTTTTAGGATTTTTTTTAAATGGTTAGCTGCATTAATATTTTGTGGTAAGCAACGAATTTCAGTTACAGGCGGGTTAATATTTGGATAGTTATACGTTTTAAAAAAATTATTATCCTTTTTGTTTAGTTGTACATTTACTTTAAACTCAGGACTGTTAAATATTCGTTTAATATCATTAGCTTCTGTCTCTAAATCTGTCCTATTTACAGGAAAGTAAATACGAATGTCATAGTCCTTCAATATTGCGTAGTCTACAATAATTTTTGTTGGGGTTTTTGTAACTGTAGGTTGAGGTTTATTGAGGTTGGTTATTGCACTTCTTGTAATAATTAATGTAATACTTGCAATACTAATCACTAATCCTCCAAATCCAAGCATAATTAATTGCCACTTTGGTGAATTAGTGTTTTTGGATTGGACTACATCTGAACGCCTAGTTTCTTCTGAGTTATGCTGAGATTTTTGTAAAGGCTCGATTCGATTCTGCTCTTCAAGAAAAATCTTATTCGCATCATCTTCAGAGATTCCTAGAACGTTTGCGAGTATACCAAGCTGAAATTTTTCAATCTGAGTTAATTTAAGGTCAGCTAGGAATTCTTGAACCCGTTCTCGATATATACTAAGAGCAGATGTTTTGCTGATGTCATCCTCTGTGTGTAGCTTTTCGGATAATGAAGTAGCATCAAGGGATGAAGGGATAGGATTAGTTGAACTTTGAGTAGAACTTGTATCCTTTTTAAGTAACACAGGAATGAGATGGTCTGGTAGCGGTTCAACGTTTTCAAGATCAACAGGGATGAGCTTGCGCGATCGCGTAGTTGAAGAAAAGCTTGCAAGTTCAAATTGAATTGCGTTACAACCTAGTTCAAAAGCAACATCAATCGATTTATCATAACCTAATCCATCATAAAATCCTGTGGCAAATGCGATCGCTGCATCATCTCGCACAGATTGTTTCATCCCAATCACATAATCAATATGCTGGACAATTGCCTTTGCCTGTGCCTCTGCATAACAGGCGTTAAGTACTACACATTTGATCTCTGGGAATAATTTGAAAAGTCCTGAAAGAGCGTCACTTGTGGCTGGCTTAGGCTCTCCATTCTGACCAACCAGCACTAATCCTGTCTGTCCCTCTCCATGTCCAGAAAAATGCACAATGTCAGGCTTTTCTTCTAGCAATGCTCTTCGTAGAGAGCTTGAATCGACTGCCCATTTGGAGATAAGATGAAATTGGTCACGCAACTTTGAGCGCTGCAAACCATCATCTATTTTGCTAACCTCTTTATCTAAGTCTAATCTAGCAGTTCCTGGAGGATTTGCAGCGAGGAATAGAATTTTCATAGGCCAAGGGGGTATCAGTAAAAATTTAGACCACCCATGATTTACAGTTTAATCTTTAGATCACCGAATCCTGTCAGATTTGTTTTTGTCGGGAATATTGCGTAATTATGCTTGTAATTTATGAAGAGACTATCATAGTATTACATAAAAACGTAAAAAGCAATGGCAAAAATCCTGATTCTGTCCTCTAATCCGAGACGAGATCTGGATCGGCTCAGTTCCGAAGGTTCCTCCTTTGCCAGCAGTGTCCAAGCCTCCACAGGAATTTGTTGAATACGTTCAACAAGAAGCTGATCGCAAGCAATACAAAGATCACGCAAGAGCGGCTTATGACAATTTTGGGCAGTTTTCGGCTCAGAATGTTGCTTCTCTGACGAAATCGGAGTATGAGCAGCGCAAGATTGTATTAAAAAAGGTGAAGTCGTTCTGGATTGAAGGATTTCTCAAGCCTTCCCTTCAGGGTAATGCTGCCATTAACCTTGACCTGAAAGCCCGTCCAGACGCGATCGCCGATCTATCCCAGGGAATTGAGGCATTGTCTGTAGAACTGGATGCATCCTATGAAAAGCTACGAGACACGCAAATTTATGAGGAAATTGGGCAAGGTCGGACGCTGTTGATTTTAGGATCTCCGGGAGCCGGAAAGACAATCGCTCTCTTGCAACTGGCACAACGCCTGATAGAACGCAGTGAACAGAATCTGAGTTTACCGATGCCTGTCGTGTTTAATCTGGCTTCTTGGGCGAAGGATCAAAACTCAATTGTCGATTGGTTGATTGATGAACTGCTAGAAAAATATCAGATCCCCAAGTCATTGAGTGAGCCTTGGATAAGGCAACAACAGCTGATCTTATTGCTGGACGGGCTGGATGAAGTCAAAGAAGACCATCGCAACAATTGTGTTCGTGCCTTGAACGAGTTTATCAGGCTGTTTCCCCAGACTGAGGTGGCGGTTTGTAGCCGGGTACGAGATTATGAGGCGCTGACAGAACGCTTACAGATCAGCAGTGCCCTTTGCCTGCAACCCCTCTCACCAGAGCAGGTGTATCAGTCTTTAGACAGCGTTGGTGGTTCTCTGGCTGGCTTAAAAACACTCTTAAAAAGAGATGCGGAACTAGAGCAGTTTGCTCAAACTCCTCTGATTTTGAACTTCATGAGTGTGGCATACCAGGGATGGTCAGTCGAAGAGTTGATACCACAACTGCGCTCAACTCCAGAGCAGCGTGAACAATATCTATTTGATACCTACATTGATTGCAGGCTAAAGCGAGGCACTCTTTCAGAATATTCAAATGCTCGAGTTCTACGCTGGCTGAACTGGTTGGCAAGCCGGATGGTGCAGGAAAAGCAAACGATCTTTTTGATTGAAAAGATTCAGCCAACGTGGCTAAAGAATCGCGGTGAGAGAATAATTTATCGAATTGGAACTTTTATAGTTTCTGGGCTG
>CAZZZY010000739.1:0-3536 GCA_964658545.1 uncultured Acetobacteraceae bacterium
TGGTGAGAACCGATTTGATTTAATCTCTGAAGATTTTGACGACCCCGTAAGGCAATTAGCAACGAGAATTTATAGCCGATTTGAAGACATGGGCTATTGGGATGAAGTGCCCCAAGAGTCGAGCGATATCGACTGCGACAACATACCTTATTAGGAGAATAACGCAATGGACTTTGCAATACGTAATCCGGTAGTTGGTCATAGTTCTCACATCGACGAAAAAGCGCAAGCCTGGGGAGGGTTGGAGTCTGATATTCTGGGCTATCTCTCCGATATAAATAAGCTAGAACAGTTTGCGGATTATGCGAATAATGCCCAGGAATTATCTGACAGATTAGAACCATTTCTGGACAATGCTAAGGTTGTCTTTGAGGCGATGGAGAAGTTAACAAAAGGTCAGGTAACTTGGACAGAACTTCGTAAACAATACGGCTCTCATGTTGCAGGTGCTATCGCCAAGATTCGCAAATTAAACTCTGAATTTGATTCGGAGATGAGTAAAATAGATGCCCAAGATAGAGCGGATCTACTGCGAATTGACCAGAAACGCAAACACGCTTTAACCGAAGTTGCAGCCCAATTACACCACGATTTGCAAGCTGAATTGTGGCGGCATGAGAACAAAGTTAGCAGCATCGAAAATAGACAGACTGTACAGGCTGAAAGGCAAGCAATTACTACGGGGTTGAGGGAGAAACGCCAACAACTTTTAGCCCGTGCGAGGTTTGGCTCACGAGCATTAGAACCAAATCAAACACCGCAGGAAGTAATACCAATTCAAAACATAAGTTCTGCACCATCTTCTAGTGTTTCTGCAACAGGAACAGTTCGCGGTTGGGGTGCAATGCTGGGTAACTTATGGAACAAATTGGGCGAGAGATAACTAATTAATTAATAAGGACTTGGCTGATGTTAGTTATAAAACCTGATTCATCAACTAACGTCAGTCCTTTTCTCTATGAAGGGCTGGCACAAACTCCATCACAACAACAGCAACCATCACAACCACAACCATTACCAGAGAACAACAAAGGTAGAACATTTAGACGTGCTGGTAATGCCTGTGAGATTGTCGCTGGCAGTTGTCTAAATTCGGCAGTGATTTTTACTTTTCATCTCTTGCAAGTTCACCCAGTTGGAATGTTCTTGGCTGTGGGTACTGCACACCTGTATTTTACTGCCACTGCAACAGGTGAAGGTTTCAACAATTTCGTCACTAATTTAATGACTGGTTGCAGTGCATCACTGGCGTTATTGTGTGCGCTTTCCGAACCGATTAGTGAATGGAATGAAGCTCGGACTTCCACACAAACAGCTAATACTTCAATTGAAAAGATGTATCAGCCCAAAACTGCGGATTATTCAAGTTGGGGCAGTGGTGCATCCGAGGCGATAGTCATAGCGATATTAATGATTTTTCTATTTGGTGGTAGGAGAAGCAAATGAATTATTTAAGCGACAAACATAAACAGTTATCTGAGTCACAACAATCGGGTTTAATGTCGTGGTTTGGTCGATTACCGATGGACAAGAAAGCTGTGGCAATTGGGCTGAGTCTGACTGTGGGTATTGGATCAGCTGCAATGGCATGGCAAGGAACAAGCAGCTCGCGCATTTACTTTTGTCTGAAAACCCCACAAAAAACATTGACCTGCTCAGACAAGAATGGACGACCTTTCAGGATGACCCCATTTTATTGGTCACAGTGGAAGAGTGATGGAATGCCCCGCCAGGTTGTGCGTGATCCGGCTATGGGCGTTAATGGGCTGGTGAAAGCGACTAACCCATACAAGCCGTTTTGGGCGTTTGGGGGATTCCTGGGGTTTGCGCTTGCGGGGTGGATGCTGCGCCATTGCCAAGATGAGGAGAAGCAGAGAGCAGTTTTTGTTGACATCGCCCTTCATCGGGATGCAGCTAAGGCTCTTATGGCCGCTCGTTCCGAGTTACTAGAAAGTTACAGGGACGTTGCGATCGCAGAAGTCCAACTACAAGCTGACCTGGATCTAGTCGCTAATGATCGCACTGTGGATATCCAAAAAGCCGAGATTTACGCCCACACGGAAATTGAAGTGACCCAAATGGAGGCAACTGATGCCATTTTTGAGGCGCAAACGGCGGGGATGACGGAGCAACAGAAGGCAGATTACATTAAGCAGTTGCGTGAGATGAAAACCCCTTATCTACAAGGTAGCCAAACTTTACAGGGGACGATTGACCCCAACGATAAGGTTACTGGAGATGAACAGGGCGCAATCGCACCGGGAGCAACCCCAACAGGTGATTACCTTCACCCATCAGAAGGTCTTGCCCTAAATACTTTGCAAGCCCTAGCCAGAGCCGATAGTTCCACTGCTTTAGTTGCTGCACCAGGGAGTGGTAAATCAGTCACCCTCAATTACCTAATTGGGAAAATCTTAGCTGATTCCCCAACGGCTGATATTTGGGTAATCAGTGCTAAGAATGATAGTTTCTGCGGTTTACGAGAGAAGGGGCGGGTAATTGTCTTTTCGCAGGAAAACCCAGACTTAGCCAAAGAGGTAATTGACAACTTTTACACGGACTACAAAAAGCGTAAGCAACTACCAGAATCAAAGCGCGAATCCTTACCGCCATTGATTCTAATTCTGGATGATTGGTTAGTGATTGCTGACCAATTAAGCAAACATTACTCGGATTGGAATTATGGGGGTAAATTACTTGATGTTTTACTGATTGGTAGAGAGTTTAATACTAAGTTTATTGCCTCGCTACAGTCTTTTAATTTGGCGGCTTTGGGTATTGAAAAGATGGATGCTCAAACTCGTCTCTGTCTCAATTTACTGCTGTTAGGTAACAGGTATATCAAGAATGGAAGGGAGCAAGAATCTTATGGTGTACTGGAGTTAATTTTAAATAGAGGTGACATTATTCCAGGGAAGCAAGAGAGAGAACAAATTAAATCTAAATACTTGGATATTAAAGCAGTCTCTTATCAAAACCTCCGTCCAGTTATGATTGCTTCCGTTGGGGGTTTTGTTGTGGCATTAATGCCCAAATTATCTAATCAAGTCAAGCCGATTGCAGATGATCAGGAATATCTAGATAGAGTATTTAATCTGGAATTTAATTTAACTGCTGCTCACAATGTACATTCAAAACCATTATCTGAGGTGGCTAAAAAGATTTATGAATACTTCCAGAATGTCAAGAATAAAACGCCAAAAACATTACGCGATTTGAAGAAGGCTGACAGATTATCTGGCTATGAGGAGCAAGAATTAATTGATGGATTATCGGAATTAGTTAAAGCGGAAAAGATAAATTATGACGCTCCTGATAGCTACTCTCTCCCTGATTGGTGAAAGTCCTGCCGTGATGCCGTGGTTATAAGGAGGGATGTTTTACGGGCTTTTCTGAGTGGACACGGCATCCGGCTCAAATCACGGCAATCCATATCCTGTATAGGTCGTAGCCTACGGCACTCCAAAGGCAGCGCGGACAGCCACGGCAGAGACACCAATCTAACTTTAACCCTGACAAAACAGATTTAAGGTTTT
>CAZZZY010000740.1:0-3528 GCA_964658545.1 uncultured Acetobacteraceae bacterium
TCACCTGACTAACTTCAAAAATCAGGGAAAAACGTTGCCCAATTTCTTTTTCAAGTAATTTTTAATTTTTAATTAAAAAAAGGTCAACCCAATGCTAAAAGCCTTCTTTAAATACGCTTTCACACAAAAGTGAAATAACTATGAAATTTTAAAGTCCTTTTTATATTATCTAAAATTCCCCAGCCAACGAAAAGCACGACGTAGTTCAGCAACACCATTAGATGTATACCAGCGACCATGCGACAGAATGATTTTTATCGACAAGTTTAAGCGTATTGATTGGCTGATATAGCTCAATGAGGTCGTGACTCATAAAAACCGCCTTGGGGTTTTGATAGTGCTTGTAATTCTTCCCAACTGTAATGAAGGGGTAATTCAATTGGTTTGTGATCGGCGCCTAATCCCAAACTAATAGTCGGCTGAAGTTCCTCAATAAATTCTTCTGCATAAACAACCAGTTCATTGGCTGCAACTCCACCAGCGATCGCACCTGCAACGCCACCAATTGCAGCACCAACTTTACCACCAATTGAGCGACCTAGTGTGGCTCCAGCAATCCCGCCTCCTACAACTCCCAATCCCGTCGTAATAGGATGAGTATTAGAGGATGATTCTGGAGATTTTTGATTTTGTGTTTCTAAATCAGTCTGTTGATCGTTCATAAATTTGTCCATCCTAGAAATAATAAACTAACTAAATCAAATGTTCAGCTAGATAAGCGCCAACGCGCAAAGCATTTGCCATAATCGTGAGTGTAGGGTTAGCACCGGAATTTGACGGAAAGAAGCTACTATCTACCACATAGAGATTATCGACATCATGAGTACGGCAATTGATGTCAAGAACTGAGGTTTTGGGATCTGTGCCAAATCGACAACTACCACATTGATGAGCAACTGCTTGTTCAGGTAGCTGAGTGCGGGGATAAAGGCTAAATGGTAGGACGCTTTTAGCAGAGTGCGGGATTGACTTGAGTACAGATGTCCATCGGTGAATTAAGCGATCGCTTGCTTCGGTATTGTTCAGTGTATAGTCAACATGAATCTTGTCGCCCACCATCCGAATCCGATTATTTGGATCTGGTAAATCTTCTGTCTGTAACCACCAGCCAACCGATCGCTCGGCCAGCAAATGGCGCTCAAAATGAGGAATCAGCTTGACAAATGGAGCCATCAGTGGCGGTGCTTCTCCGGGAATCATATCGGCAAGTACATTACCTGTATTCTGCACCATGCCCATTGGATAAGGAAAATCTGGCTCTCCCCAGTAAAAATCGTTGACAGCGATCGTTTTTTGAAAGTTGGCGTGATTCACTTCTAGATGTATGGAAACTATGGCCGTTTCCAGTTGCTTCATGAAATTCCGCCCCACTTGATCGGAACTATTTGCTAATCCGTTGGGATGTTTGTCATTAGCAAAGCAGCTGAGTTGACAGAACCACAGGCAACAACCACAATATCGCTTGTAAACCAATGTTGCTCTCCTCCAATTTCAGTTTCTACCTTTGTCACTTCTCGCCCCGACTCACTGGTATGCAGCCGCAAGACTTTGGCATTAGTTAAAAGATTAACATTGGCATACTTTTCACGAGCCGGACGAATGGCGTTGACATCAGCATCGGCTTTTGCTTGTACTAAACAGGGGTATCCGTCAAAAGTATCGCAGCGAATACAGGGACTCTTGGTGCGATCGCTTTCATTCAGCTTTAATCCTAATGGCAGGTGAATGGATAATAACCCAGTTCCCGAATGCCATCAGCGAGAGACTGCATATCTGGCTCATGACTGACTGGCGGATAGGGATATGGTTCGCTGCGAGGTGGTTCTGTGGGGTCTTCTCCTTCCTGTCCATGCACGTCATATAGCTTTTCTGCTTGGGTGTAGTATGGCTCAAAGTCTTGATACTTCAAAGGCCATTCTGGAGAAATTCCTCCTTTATGAATTACCCTTTCAAAATCTCGCTCCCGGAATCTAATTAGGGCTGCGCCGTAGAGTTTGGTATTGCCACCAACCCAGTAACCTGTCTGAGGTTGAAAGGCTTTACCTTCCTTGTTATACCATTGCTCATCAGTATGGTAACGATGTTTTTGATAGACTTCCTCTGGGTTCCAGTTAGCTTTCTCTCTCGGTAAAAAGTCGCCTCTTTCCAGTACGAGAATTTTTTTACCTGTAGGTGCAAGGCGGTGGGCTAATGTACCTCCACCGGCTCCTGTACCGATAATAATAATGTCGTAATGTTCTATTGAGTAGTACCACACGAATTTCACTTGAATTTCCTCCCAAAGCGCTATACCAATGTGGGAGAAAATCAGCTAAAGTAGCGGACATTTCTACACCACTTGCACCACCACCAACTATAACTACTGTTAATAGTTTTTTGCGTTGTTCTACATCTTCAGTTTGGATGGCTTTTTGCAAACAGTCACGTAAATGATGGTCAAGAGTGATCGCATCTGTTTGCGTCCAGAAAGGAAAGGCATTTTCTCTAGCACCCTCAACTTGATGATAGCCAGCAACACTGCCCAAAGCTAATACTAAATTGCTGTAATTGTAGGAGTTTCCCGAAGCTAATTTAACTTCCCATTGATGCAAGTCTATTGATTGTACTGTGTCTTGAACAAAGATGACACCACTACCTTTAAGTAGTTCCGAAAAGCGCGGTACGACTTGAAAGCTATCCATTTCGCCATCGAAATATTCGTAAAGTAATGGTTTAAAGCAAAAACGCTCGTCTTTATCAATCAAGATAACAGAGCGAGGATAGTTTTTGTGAGATAAATGTAAGGCTGTAAATAGCCCTGCAAAACCACCGCCGACAATCACAGTTTGATAAACTGGGCTGTTCATAAAATCCCTCACAAATGTTGTTAAATCAGGATGTTTGATTAATGAGAGCTTCTACTAGATGAATAAAAACAAAGCTATCAAAATAGCGCTGAGGAACACAGCAAATCCAATAGCGTATTCAACTCTGCGACTAAAAAATCCGACAGCAGCAATCAGAGCGTTAGCGGAGCTTACCGAAGGTATCGCTAGTCCAATAATGCCAACATATTGCTCTTTTTGTAACCCGTGTGCAATTAATGGATCTTGATTTGGTGCTGGAGTTTCTTGAATTGTTTTTGGGGCGCGTTCTGACGGTGATATTTCTTGTAAGAATAGATTCATCACATTACTCCTTAAAATTCACCTTATGATCAGTGTTGAAGCTGAAATATTGCCGCCAAGTATTACCCTCTTGGTTCTGGTAATTTTTCGATTCTCGATCCTCGGTAATCTCTTGACTAAAATCATGTGTCATTATTTTGCTTCCTTTCATTGGCAATGCCAGGTTGAGGGCTTGTGCTAGTCCTGCTTCAAACTGGCCAAAGATCACCGCTAAGAAAATTGCGATCGCAGCAACAAACATATTCCAGAAACTCACCTCAAATAAACGCGCATTTCGGGTGAAATATCCCACCACATCACAGAAAAAAGAAAAAAACACCATCGCAATCACAAAGTGAACGATAATTGGGTGCAAAGGATC
>CAZZZY010000741.1:0-3527 GCA_964658545.1 uncultured Acetobacteraceae bacterium
AGGAGAGAGGTCTATTTGTGGTTCATTTACCTGAAAATAGCTGTAAGAGTGAAATAGTCCTCATAAATACTCATTTTTGTGCTATCCCAATCATCTGCAAGTTAGCACCTGTAGCAGCAACTAAAGCAGTTTGAATTTTGAATTGTTAACGGGTGGCTGTGGCTGGTAGCTATAGTCTTACCCGTTTTCGGACTACCTAGCACTGAGCTATCAACTGGTAATATAACTTTTTATAACATCTTGTTAAACGTTCCCCCAGAAAGCTAGTTGATATGTCATGATGGGTAGTGAAATGAGAATTAATTCGGCGACAGTGTTTGTTTTTAGTATTGACAGGCTTTCTCCTCTTGGTATTACAGACTTCTCTCCGAAATCTAAATCTCTACAAACTTATGATTTTGGAGACATTTAATGTCAATTTACGTTGGTAACCTCTCCTATGATGTTACACAAGATGCACTGAGTGCTGTTTTTGCAGAATATGGTTCTGTAAAGCGCGTTCAGTTACCTACTGACCGTGAAACAGGTCGTTTACGCGGCTTTGCTTTCGTGGAAATGAGTTCAGAAGATGAAGAAACCAAAGCCATTGAAGCCCTTGATGGTGCTGAATGGCTGGGTCGTGACCTTAAAGTGAATAAGGCCAAGCCTAGAGAAGACAGAGGTGGTTCTTTCGGTGGTGGTGGTAATCGCGGCGGTGGTGGCGGTGGCTACAACCGTGGTGGTGGTGGTCGCTACTAAAGTTAGGCGAAAGTCATTTAGTTGAATCTAGAAAAGGCTCAGGCATTTTTGCCTGAGCCTTTTTTATGCAAAACTTGCACTATGATTCTCTAACCAGAGTGCCCTGATGAAAAATCATTTTCCATCGATCGTTGTTCAGTTTCCAGATGGAACTTCGCAGCGAATTAACAGGCTGTTCGCCAGATATATGACTGACTATACGATAGGTTACTAAAACAACCCCTGTTACCAAAACTAAGGTTTTGAATTCTGTTATCGATCTTTGAGTCAGGGATTCGATGGATTCATTCTGCAAGCTGTTGATAATTTGCTGTTTATCGAAAACACACCCTGAGCTTCCAAACTCAATGAACTCATCAGCAAGTAAGTCCATAACATCTTTAGCTGACTTTCGTATATCCGGTTGAAGCAAACGCTCCTCCAACTCATAGAGAAGCGATTCCTCTAAATCGTCTGCTTTCATCTACTTATTGGAGTTGATTATGCCTTTGATAGACGACTTGCAACTGTCCAATGTAACGGTGTTGTCTAGGCTGTCTCGCCCTTTGCTGCTTGTGGCATTGACTCAATCAGCGCTCTTAAAACTTTGTTGACCGATTCTGGGGTGGTGAAAACCTGAGCCACATCTTCATCTAAGACCACAACTGTTAATTGTTGAGTTCCACTACGGGTAGCAAAGCGATTAGGCTTTGCCTTATGATAATCGAAGCGATACTCAGCCTGAAGCTCGTCATCAGAATTTTGCGATTTTTCAAAAGGTGTTTCGTTCATAATCTTCACGTTCCCTTCGAGTAGCTAGACGGGCGCTGATGATACGGATAGCATTGGAACGCTCAGTGAAGGAAATCAACAGCAAGAGATTTTCTTGAGAGTGACCAATAATGATTTCTCGCTGCTCATCTATAGAGTGCGCTTCATCATCAAAGATGACTGCCAGAGAATTGCCGAAAACAGTTTTGGCTTCTTCAAAGCTGACACCATGCTTCTTCAAATTTGCGGCTGCTTTTAATTTATCCCACTCGAACTCCATGACCAGATCATATCCGATTAGCTATGCGCATTGTTGATTAATAATAAGTTGCCGACTTGCGATGATGCACAGCTGTAACGCCATCATTATCTAACAATTTGCCATTCTCGACAGTTGCATAAACCAACCAATGGTCGCCAGATTCCATCCGGTTTTGTACGGAACATTCCAGATATGCTAAGGCATCCGTAAGTATGGGAGAACCGTTTTCAGCTTCTTGAACGGCGACATCAGCAAATCGGTCTTGTCCTGGGCCAAAGGGTTTGAGGAAGTGCTTCATCAATCCTAAATGATTGCCTTCTTTAAGAATATTGAGGACAAATTTATTTCCTGTATGTGTCAGTGTTTCTACTGCACGCTCTTTAGCGACAGCTATAGTTAAACCAGGTGGATTAAAACTAGCTTGAGCCACCCAAGAGGCTAACATGGCACTGGCACGATCGCCTTCTTTTGCTGTGAGAACGCACAGAGAACCCACAATCCGACCAACTGCTTGTTCTACAGTAGTAGCAGGTTGACTTGGCGATCGCACTTTTCTAGCTTTCTTTAGTACTTGGGCAAAGTCAGTTCCAGCTTCTTCACATAATTGTAAGGTGGCATCGTCGGGTTTGAATTTGACGCGGATGGTGTCAAAACCAAATCGATAGCCAGCATCTTTTAATTTCCCCTCAATTAAATCAACCGCTTCCCCACTCCAGCCAAAGGAACCAAAAACACCAGCGAGTTTATTGTTAGTAGCGGTGGATAGCACAATTCCTAAAGCTGTTTGCACGGGTGTAGGTGCATGACCGCCGAGAGTTGGAGAACCGATGATGAAACCACTGGCTTTCTCCACAGCCGCCCGGATTTCTTCTGGTTCAGTAAATTCGCAGTTAATCGATTCTACAGCAACGCCAGCTTTGGTGATGCCACGAGCGATCGCTTGAGCTAATGTTGCCGTATTCCCATAAGCTGATGCATAAATCAACGCCACTGTCAAGTCAGCAGATGTTTGCTGTTGACTCCATTCTCGATAAGCCTTGGTTAGGTCGATTAAGCCATAGCGCACCAAAGGGCCGTGTCCAGTGGCGTACATTCTTACGGGAAAATCCGCTAGTTTCTCCAGTGCTGTTTCTACTTGACGGGCGTGGGGAGCCATGAGGCAATCAAAATAATAGCGCCGATCTTCGTTATATATTTCCCAGCCTTCATCAAATACCTGATCTCCACAAACATGGGCCCCAAATAACTTATCTGAGTACAGAATTTCTGTTTGTGGATCGTAGGTGCAGAGTTGATCTGCATAGCGGGGATTAGGCGTGGGAATAAATTGTAAATTATGCCCGTTACCCAAATCTAGGGTTTCTTCGCCCCGCATGACCAGAATTTTCAAATCTGGATTTTCCAACGCAGTCCGTAAATTTTTCGCCCCTGGATTAGAACAAACAAAAGTGATTTGTGGAGCAATTTCTAACAAAGCTTTTAAAGTTGCAGCCCGGTTAGGATTTACGTGTCCCAAAATTATATAATCTAAGTCTTCGAGATGAAAACGCTGCTGCAACGCTTCTAAATAAATTTCTGTAAACGTTTCCCCTGGAGGGTCAATAATGGCAGTTTTATCGCTTTCGATTAAATAAGAATTAGCAGTTGTACCCTTGGCAAGAGCATATTCAATTTCAAATCTGAGCCTTGACCAGCTGCGCGATCGCAGTATTCTTGTATCTGTAGCTATTGGATAAACTTGAACATCACGGGGTTTATTTTTTGACATGGCTGGGAC
>CAZZZY010000742.1:0-3517 GCA_964658545.1 uncultured Acetobacteraceae bacterium
TTAAATCCCCCACCATCCGCCGATGATTTCTGATAACTGAAAACTATTCACTGTTCACTGTTTTAAAGATTATTTAGTGAGCAATGCAGGTTCTTTTGCTGATGGCTCCAACAATTGGGTGTAAAGTTCACTCAACTGAGTTGCTACACCATGCCAACTAAATTTGCTTTCAACGTGCTTTCTGCCAGCTGTACCCAATTGGTCTCGCCACTCTGGATTCAAGAGAATTCGCTCAATAGCAGACGCAAAAGCACCTACATCTTGTGGTGGTGCCAATAAACCAGTTTCTTCATGAACTACAGTAAACTGAAGTCCACCGACATCGCTAGCCACAACTGGGGTACCGCTTGCCATCGCTTCGATCGCTACGAGTCCAAAGGGTTCGTAGTGACTAGGAACAACGCAGACATCGGCAGATGCGTAATAAGTTGGCAAAATATCTTGAGTGAGACGACCAGGAAAGACGGTCAAGTCACTTATTCCTAAATCGTGGACAATTTGCTCAATGCGATCGCGCTCAATCCCGTCGCTGTTACCTGGAGTACTACCACCACCAATGATTAGCTGGAGATTCTTGGAATCACGTAGCCCAGACTCGTTTACTGCACGCACTAGGGTTTCTATACCTTTGCGTTGGTCAAAACGTCCTACATACAATACAACTTTAGTTTCTTTGTCAATACCCAATTTATATCTGGCTGCTTCTCGGGCAACGGAACCAAAGTGCTGAATATTTGTACCACAGGGAATGATGTCAATATTACCTTTGGTAGAAACTAGCGATCGCATATGTTCCTGTTCTTGAGGACTTGTCGCCACAATTCGCTCTGCTGTTTCCAACACCTGTTTTTCCACTGCTAATCGCTGACTAGCAATCAGAGGAATATTTTCTATAGTCTTGTACTTGACTGCTCCTAATGAGTGGTAGGTATGAACCTGCTTACTCTTTTGGATTTTCTTTAACTCCATCCCCACCCAACTAGAGAGCCAGTAGTTAGTGTGAACTAATTGGTATGTAATCTCATTTTTTACTTGAAATTTGAGGAAATTATCCACAAATTCTGGTAGATATTCAAAAATTTCATCTCGCGGCACAAACTCAATGGGCCCAGCTTTTAAACGAATAGTTCGACAATTGTCGCTATGTTCAACAATCGAGTCTTGCTCCAGACCTACTTTGCGGGTAAACATATCAACTTGCCATCCCAGCTGCGCTAGTGCTTCACCTACCTGGCGCACATAAACATTTTGTCCCCCAGCTTCTTCTTTCCCTATTTCAATCGCCGGGTCTCCGTGGACGGAAATCAAGGCTATACGTTTTTCGGTGGTCGAGTTCATAGTTTGTGTGTTGCTGATTTTAACAAAGCTTTAGGCTGTTTCAAGTTCGTGTATAGCACGCTTACTTGAATTGTTTAGGAACTTTGATTAATATTTATCTTAATTTAAGATGTCTAATATTTTTTTTACATCTTCCTTCTGTCAGAAGTTATAGTTGTATGTTAAGTATTCGTATTTAATTTTTTTTAGAGAGAGGAAAATTTATATTTGCTGTGTATAGAGAAATCTCTATTAATTCTCCTTATATTGGATAAAAAGGTATAATTTAAAACTAATACTACACTTATTTCTGACGTTGAAGTTCAAACCTAGCTAGCACAGTTAACTCACCGCGTTGAACTCAAGTTGTATTAAGTAGTAAGAATAACTGTTAAATATTGATGCAAAATCGGGTAAATTGTTGAATTTACCTCGGAAAGTTTCAGATTATATTTTCAATACATTAATAAATTTCAGGAGCAAATCAGGTGTTTACTTCAACCTTACTCGCTGCTGCAACCACACCCCTGCAATGGAGTCCGACAGTTGGACTGATTATCATTATTGCTAATATCATTGCCATTGCGTTTGGTAAATCTACCATCAAATATCCCAACGCAGAGCCAAGACTACCCTCATCTAATCTCTTTGGTGGTTTTGGACTACCAGCCCTTTTAGCAACCACCGCTTTTGGTCATATCTTAGGAGTGGGCGCTGTTTTAGGGCTGCATAACCTGGGAAGAATTTAAGTTCTTACCCAAGTTAGCCTTTATTTGATGATTCTTTTGTCTCCAGCATTAAGCCAGAGAGTTAATTCTCTGGCTCTTTTTTATTTACTGGAATTAAGAATGACTTTCTAGCGGATTAGCAACGTATTTAAATGTTGGCTCAGAATTCCAAGGGCCACGCTCATCTTTACCATTACCGTTTGTAGATAGGTTATAGTAGAGAGCAACAGTTTCATCTGGCTTAATATTACCAAAGAATGGATCTGTCAACTTACCCAGTGAATCTAGAGCTTTCATAAACATCTGGGTATGAGAAATTTCTCGTGTTAACAGATGCACTAAAGTCTCTTCGGTTCCTTTGTCGGTTGCCAACTTAATCAATGCTTCGTAAGTCTGACGAGCCCCAGCTTCAGATGCAACGTTAGCTCTTAAATCACGTACTACATCTCCACCTTCATTCAAGTAACTTGCAGTCCAAGCAGTACCTTGGCTATCTAGAAAATGAGGCCCAATCCCTCGGACTGCAAAAAGAGTACTCTTATAAGCATCTGTTTGATCCACATTTTTGGTATGAGCCTCAATGAGTTTACCAACCATTTCTAAATGGCTGAATTCCTCGATGGCAATATCTTGAAGCATATCTTTAATTCCAGCATTTTCGACATGGAATGATTGAACCCAATATTGTAGGGCTGCACTAAGCTCACCAGTAGCTCCGCCAAACTGCTCTAGTAGTAACTGAGCAAAACGAGGGTTTGCTTCACTAACATTAACTGCATGAATAGGCTCTTTCTTGTGGAAAAACATAGATTTACACTTCCAAAAATGATGATGGTACAAAAGGAATTGAGTGGTCTTTGAGGATTTTTTTAGATAGAGATAGCTTGATGTTTGATAGCTTCTCAAAATGGGGAAAAAAAAAGACCAAGAAAATGTATTGATAAATGCCAATCAGCGATTAGGCATTGCTACTTCTTCTGATTAATCCCCATAGATAAATAGCAACAATTGCGCCAAGCACAGCCACTAAAATACCAGGAAGAGTTAAACCAGCGCCAGCCGCAGTAATTTGCAGAGTTCCTGTTCGTACTAAGGTAAACAGACTTCCACCAACGAAAGCACCAATGATACCCAAAATCATTGTGGAGAGAATTCCGCCGCCTTGATAACCAGGATAAATAGCTTTAGCGATCGCACCTGCCAAAAGTCCTAAAACTACCCAAGCAATAACACTCATAACTGCCTCAATAATTTCACTTGTTGTATCTAAGTTATCAACTCTGATTCCGAATTATTTCTACCAGATGGGATAAATGCTAAATCCAAAAGTTAGACAAAATAGTTGACATATAAATTAGATAGATGAGAATACTCTATAGCTTTATTACTAGCAAAAATCATAAATTATTGAATCTCTAATTTAGAGACCATTTATAAAGTAAATCAAAAAGTAGGGTGTGTTACGGCTTTAG
>CAZZZY010000743.1:0-3515 GCA_964658545.1 uncultured Acetobacteraceae bacterium
AGGGCTGACTCCAATGGTTATTGGTCTAATCAAAGGATTGGGAACAAGGTTTGATACAGAAGTTCACATTACCCAAACCCAGAATCGGGATGAAGGTGCTGAACATGATGAATTTTTAGTGATTTATAAACCAAATTGAGTGTAGTAGCATGGGTTCTCCTCACCTTACGCTTTCGCCAGAGTTACTGGCGAAAGCTTTTCCCTTCCACTTTGCATTTAGCCGTAATCATGAAATTGTACAAACCGGTGATGTCTTGGGGCGCATTAGTCCTGAGCCATTAGTTGGTAAATTGATTGAGCAGCATTTCCAGATTAATCGTCCCAAAATTCTGGTTGATTTTGATGCTATTTGTAAACAGTCTCGTGCCCTATTTATTTTAGAGTTTCTCCAGAATGGAATGCAGCTCAAGGGTCAGATGATGTATCAACCAGAGGAAGAGGTGATATTTTTTTTAGGTTCTCCCTGGATTACAGATACAACTAGGCTGGCTCCTTTGGGTCTCAAACTCAAAGACTTTGCGATTCACGACCCAATTGTTGATTTCCTG
The DNA here is from genome assembly GCA_964658545.1 of uncultured Acetobacteraceae bacterium. Lineage (GTDB taxonomy): Bacteria > Cyanobacteriota > Cyanobacteriia > Cyanobacteriales > Nostocaceae > Nostoc. Next base: position 549 of record CAZZZY010000743.1, read on the forward strand.
TTTCTACTGCAAGCTCAGAACATCGCTTTGACTGATGCTCAAAAGTTAACAAGCGAACTGAAACAGCAAAGGGCACAACTACGGAGTGCGCTGCAAATCAAGGAGAACCTAGCGGAAATTGCTGAGGCTCAGGCTAAAAAATTAGAAAAATCCCTTCGGGAGCTACAGCAAACTCAAGCCCAATTGGTTCAGGCTGAAAAAATGTCCAGTTTGGGACAGTTAGTTGCGGGAGTTGCTCATGAAATTAACAATCCCGTTAACTTTATTTACGGGAATTTAAAATACGCCAGAGATTATACACAATGTTTGCTGAAACTTGTACATCTTTACCAGCAATTTAATGCCAATCCTGTCCCAAAAATTCAAGAATATATTAAGGAAATTGAGTTAGATTTTTTACTAGAGGATTTACCCAAAATTCTAGATTCGATGGAAGTAGGAGCCGAAAGGATCTCTGAAATTGTCTTGTCTCTGCGGAACTTCTCTCGTCTTGATGAAGCAGACATGAAAAGGGTTGATATTCACCAGGGACTAGATAGTACTTTGCTGATTTTACAGAATCGGTTGAAGAATGGCGTTGATCATCTTGGGATCAAAGTAGTTAAAAATTATGGAAATTTGCCTTTAGTAGATTGCTACCCTGGTCAACTTAATCAAGTATTCATGAATATTATTAGTAATGCCATCGATGCGCTCTACAGTTATAACGATAAACGCGCGATCGCAGAAATTCATGCTAATCCTAATAAAATTACAATTACTACGGAAGTCATAGAAACAAAGTGTGTGATCCGAATTGCTGATAATGGTTCCGGAATAACAGAAGCAGTTAAGGAACGACTGTTTGATCCATTTTTCACAACTAAGCCTGTGGGTAAGGGTACAGGATTAGGTTTATCAATTAGCTATCAGATTATAGTTGAAAAACATGGAGGAACACTGAGATGTGTATCAGAACCTGGACAAGGAACTGAGTTCTGGATTGAAATTCCCCTATCTATGGACAGACAAGCAGTTAATTGCGGTGAACTACTCAGGCTTACCTACAGCTGAAGTCTGAGTTTCTGTACTCATTCCCGTATTGGTAAGATAAGCATAGCCACTGAACTAGCAGTGTATTGAAGTTAACAACTCCAAAATTTCTGGTTTTAACCAATTGTGGGGGTTTAATTCCCCAGCAATATAGGCAGCAAGTTTTGTGTCTGGGTCTAAATCCCCTATGCATTACTTAATTACGTTAGCGACGCGAAAAGCGAGTCCGCGTACTCCTACGGAGAAGTGAGCTACGCTTTTAGCGTCTCGTAAAGAGCGTCATTACGAACTTGTACTGAGCGAAGTCGAAGTATTACGAATTATTTTAAAGCCTACTCATCTGACTTTTCACGGGATCTGGAAAACCTCTCTCTAAATCTCTCTCCTTCTAGGAGAGAGACTTTGAATTTTCCCCTTATACCATTTAACGAAATATCTGATACAAATGATTGGTCTTTAATTCTTTCCCCCTGACCCCTGACCCCTGCCCGCTTGCTGCCTACTTGTATCAAAATTAAAGTGAAATGGTATTAGTGCGTCGGAAAGGGGGTTAGGTTTTTCGTGGGGTTTTCCACATAACCTGAATTGTCAGGCCTACTTTTGAGTTATAAGTTATGATTTATGAGTTTTATTTCTAACTCCTAATTTCTAACTTTTTACCTGTAGTGATCGTGAATCTACATCGCCTGATTCCAATTTTTGATAGTTCAGTTTCCAACTGGGCACTAGAAGCGCGGTTATTGCGCTGGTTAACGCTGATTTGGCTGTTTGTCGGCTTAATCATGCTATTTTCAGCATCCTATCCCGTCGCTGATGCCCGTCAGGGTGATGGATTATACTATTTTAAGCGTCAGTTGCTTTGGGTCTTAGTTTCCTTAATCGGATTCAATATTATTGTTAATTTCCCGTTGCAGAAACTTTTGGGAGTATCCCATTGGTTTTTGTTGCTATTTTTGGCGTTAATTTTCGTTACATTGATCCCAGGATTGGGAAAAAAAGCTTTTGACGCAGCGCGTTGGATTTCGATCGGGCCAATTCCGATTCAACCCTCAGAACTAATTAAACCCTTTTTGGTGCTGCAAAGTGCGCGGCTTTTTGGTCAGTGGGAACGAATCAGTTGGCGGGTACGCTTGGCTTGGTTGGCTATTTTCGGTCTGGTACTTTTAGGAATTCTTGCCCAGCCTAACTTAAGTACAACAGCACTTTGCGGCATGACTATTTGGCTAATTGCTCTGGCGGCTGGCTTATCTTACAAGTACCTGGGAGGAACAGCAATTGGCGGTGTGATGTTGGCTATCCTCAGTATTAGTATAAAAGAGTATCAGCGTAAGCGGGTAATGTCATTCCTCAATCCTTGGGCAGATGCGACAGGAGATGGCTATCAGTTGGTGCAAAGTCTACTAGCTGTAGGTTCTGGTAGAACTTGGGGAGCCGGATTTGGGCATTCCCAACAAAAGCTGTTTTATTTACCAATTCAGGATACCGATTTTATTTTTGCCGTGTTCGCTGAGGAGTTTGGTTTTGTTGGTAGCATGGTGTTATTGGTGCTTTTAGCTACATTCGCTACTCTCGGATTAATGGTGGCGCTGAAGGCAAAAAATCCAGTGCATCGATTGGTAGCGATTGGCGTGACGATTTTGATGATAGGGCAATCATTGCTCCATATTGGTGTTGCTACAGGTTCTCTACCGACTACTGGCTTACCCTTGCCCATGTTTAGTTATGGTGGTAATTCTATGATTGCCAGCTTAATAGCTACTGCTTTGCTGATTCGGGTAGCACGCGAGAGTAATGAAGCTGAGGTAGTACCGTTGCGAAAACCACTGTTTGAAAATGGGCGCAAACGTCGAGATATTCACAAAAATAGGAATTGAATTGGGGACTGGGGAGCAGGGGGGAGCAATGCTCTAACAGTGAGGTGGGGAAGCAGGGGAG
>CAZZZY010000744.1:0-3504 GCA_964658545.1 uncultured Acetobacteraceae bacterium
TTCTGAGTCTAATAGCGAAAGTCGTCTAAAGACGACTGAGTAAAGGTTATAGTCCTCTTCAATTTTCAGTGCGTTTCAACGCACTTTAGCTATTAGCCCGCAATTTATTGCAGGGCGGGAAAACAACGCTCTTACCAAGGTTTTAGGGGTGGGGGGTCTGACCCATCGTAAATTGACCAACAGTCTCATAGAATTCGCGGCTACACAAAACTTAGTCCACCTCCGTGGGCTAAGAGAAAATCAAGGTTTTTTAATCCATGCAGATGGGTAAAGCCTAATGTAGACGCGCTTTATAACCGCCCTTTTAGCTGAAATTGATAATTTAGAAGCTATAGGTATATGTCTGATTCATTTGATGTTTTGTGGTTAAGTGCCAGTCCTGCTTTACAGCGTTTTGATAAACCATTACTTGATTACATATCTGGCTACATAAACGTCGCCCAGTGGGAATACCAGCAAACTAAAGATGAAGCTAGTTCCATAGATCAAGCTGTGGAGTTGCTGTATGATTTTTTAGAATGGCGCGATCGCCCAGTGCATTTAGCGGGACATAGTATTGGTGGTGCGATCGCCTTCGCGGATATAGGACTCATATTTTATTTGTGAAAATATACGTAGGGTGTGTTAGCGACAGCGTAACGCACCAAACCCTTAAGAATGGTGCGTTAGCGTTTCGCGTAACGCACCCTACAAATACCTAATTTTGTTCAATAATCAAATCGGATTCCTATAGTTTTAGGGAAATATTGCCAATTCAGTTTCCGGGTCAAAAAAGTGAATTTTCTCTGAAGTTAGCGATAACCATAGTTGCTCACCAACTTGGACAAATCGGTCTGGTGGGATTCGCACTTGTAGGTAATTGCCTGTAGTGGCAGGTTGAGATTCCGGTTCGGCAATCTTAACGGCGAGAAAGGAATCGTTGCCGAGATTCTCTACCAAATCTACTTGCACTGGTAGATTTTTGGTGGCAGGCATACTCAAGTTTAAGTGTTCTGGGCGAATGCCTAAAATTAAAGTTTTCTGATCGTATTTTTGTAAAGCTTTTCCCCAAACTTCTGGGAGGGTGAAACGAAATTGGGAATGAGTAATCAACTGCGGGGCATGAAATTCTACAGGAATAAAATTCATCGGTGGTGAACCAATGAACTCTGCAACAAAAAGGTTGGCAGGACGGTTGTAAAGTTCTAGGGGGGAAGCAACTTGTTGAATTTTACCCTCAGACATAATCGCAATGCGATCGCCCATTGTCATCGCTTCTGTTTGATCGTGGGTAACGTAAATTGTCGTTGTCCCCAATTGGCGCTGCAATTTGACAATTTGGGCGCGGGTTTCCGCCCGCAGTTTGGCATCTAAGTTAGAAAGCGGTTCATCCATTAAAAATACTTGCGGGTCACGCGCGATCGCTCTTCCCAATGCAACCCGTTGTCTTTGTCCCCCAGATAACTGTTTGGGTAAGCGATTCAGCAATGTTTCGATTTGTAACAATTGGGCAACACTACGCACCTGCTCATTCACCGCCCGTTCTTTGTCAGAAATATAACGGAGTCCTTTAGGTAACTTTCTTGTCGCCCCTACAAAGAGATTTTCTGCAAAGTTGGGGAGTGGGGAATGCTGATTTTCCCCATTCCCTATTCCCCATTCCCAGTATGCAAGGTTTTCACCCATTTTAGGCGCTTTGGCCTTACAGACATTCGGGCGGTAGTACTGCTCATAACGACTAACCAGTGCAACATATATAAACTGCCACGCATAGTTTGCACTAGCATCAGAAAATATGTAGAAAGTGAGAATTTCTGATCTTGACGTATGCGCCTTAGACCTGTATACATTCCCACCATCGACATAGTAACTGACAAACCTGTGATGGGACTTAACATTGGTGGGCGATGACGCGCGATCGCCATTAATAAATCTGGTACTGCTGCTGTTGGCAAAATATACATAATCAGCATGAAAATCAGCAAATCCCAGCTTTTGCGCCATCCCATGCGGTTTTTGAGAATTAAATCCCAGTAATCTAGATAGCGTTGATAACCGCCTTCTGCCCAACGGTTGCGCTGATGCCAAAGTGCGATCGCACTTGTTACACCTTCTTCTTGCACTGCTGGATGGAAAACACACTCAATATCCCATTTATCCAAATGTAAGCGGATTGTCAAATCCAAATCATCGGTAATGGTTTCCTCATTCCAGCCACCGCAGCTTTCCAAGGCTGAACGCCGGACAAATTGACCATTGCCCCGCAGTTCGCCAATACCACCAAGGGCTGTGCGCTGTTGCTGAAACCAGGTATCAAGGGCCATTTCGGCCATTTGCCCCTTAGTCCAAAAGTTTTCTTTAGCGTTGGCGATCGCTTTTCGCACCTGCACCGCCCCCACCTTTTCTCTTTGAAATAAAGGTATTACCTGTTGCAGCAAATCTGGTGTCACTTGGGCATCAGCATCAAATACTGCTATAATGTCACCTTTTGTCAGAGGCAACACCTGATTCAACGCTCCCGATTTGCCACCACTAGCTTCTGCTGAACGCCTTAGTACTTTCAGTTGGTTATATTGCTGTTCTAATTCTGTTAATAAATGTGGCGTGCTATCACTGCTGTGATCGTCAATAATCCATACTTCGTACTGCCCACCTGGATACTCCAGATTACAAAGATTTTTGACTAATTTAGCAATTACTGCTTCTTCATTTTTCGCAGCCACTAACACAGATACAAAGGGCAAGTTTCCCTGTATTTCTTTTGGGTGGCGACGGGATTTAGTAAACACTACCACCAAAGCATGAAACCCTAGAATGGTGGTCAGTCCTAGAATAAATATAAAAGCCCAAGAAACTAAATGTAGAGCGATCGTGCCACTCCAGACGATAGTCAAGACTAGAGCCGCCTTACGTCTACGACCTTGAAACCGGGATGGTAGAGACACAGGATCTGTCTCTAACACTGACTCCTCATCTACTGATAGGTCAGACAATAAGGAGTTGAGCGGATCAAGCTCTTGATAAGAATCTTCTTCGGGCCAGGAATTCGCTGGCATAGGTTAGGCTGCTTGATTCAAAAATCAGTATTTGTCTACAGTTAGTAATTTTACGGACAAATATCCCTAAGCTACTTTTCCCGATATTAATCGGAATGGGCAAACTGCAATACCCGTTATCCCTAAGCCAAAAGCCGCTGGGACTAACTTTGTTGTCACCGCCACTCTGAGTAATTACTTAACATTAAGCACCTTTGCTACTTCTAGACAGAGGCATGATTCCTTTGATGCCACTTGGGCAGGAAGCTTGTAAAGTCAGACTTTCTCCAATGAGAACTCCGGTTTAGGCAAAGTGATACCAAGGTAGCAGCAGCTTGTTGTTGGGAGAAACAGCAATAATAACATCCACAACTTTATAGTGGGGATTTTTCATGTTATGCGATTGCCCCCAGCTTCGATCAAAGTTAATGCAGCCTTATTATAACCGAAATTTTAATATTTCTTAGCAGTAACTTCATTTATGTGGCAC
>CAZZZY010000745.1:0-3501 GCA_964658545.1 uncultured Acetobacteraceae bacterium
TTCTTATAGATTGTCCCCCCAGCTTAGGATTGCTTTCCTATATCGCCTTAGTCGCAGCCACACACGTCCTCGTCCCCGTCGAAACCCATATAAAAGCTTTTGAGGGAACAGACGAACTCTTACAAACTATCACCCACGTAAAAAATAAAGCCAACCGCAAAATCCAAATAGCCGGGTTTGTTCCTACGCGGTATGCTCAACAGAACTCAGCCGATAAACGAGCATTGGCAGCTATCCAAGAACAACTTTCCGCTTGGGGTCGAAGCGTTTCAGTTGGCTTTGATTGAAAACCTGCAACGAGAAGACCTTAATCCCGTTGAAGAAACTGAAGGTATCTTGCACCTGTTGGCAATCCGGCTGCATTGCGATGTAGAAGCCGTCAAATCCTTGCTGTAAAACCTGTAAATAAAATTAATAAATACTCCAGTTTTTGTAGCGATACATACCCAAAATTTACGTTATCCTGCCAATTTTACTTAAAAAGGGCTGAACCCTATATATAGTAGGAGTTTCCAGACCATGTTGCAGGTTTTTACTCATATCTCGGCTCAATACCAAACCGGGTTAATTGTACGCTAAGGCTGAAACTAACATGGGGCAAGCCTTTCAAGAAGGGCTTTTTGGTGAAAAAACTATGATTATGCTGCTAGTTTTGATCAAGTTTGAACGAAAAATCGTCGTTTCAGGCACTTGAATTTTTCTTAGCGTACAAAAAACCTTTTTTGGCACGGTGATGCCAATTTCATTGCCCTGCAATTCTCACACTTTTGGGTGAATTATTAAGTTCGCCAACAGTATCGGGTCGGGTAAGGTTCAGGAGTCACCTCCATCCCCTCCCCTAAGAACCGGACATGAGACTTTCGCACTCATCCGGCTCAAGCCTTACTTCAAACTAGAAAACTTGGGTTTTTTTGAATGTACCTGCTTGTGACACGCTATGTGTAAATGCTGAAGGTTTTCTATGTCGTCTAGTCCACCTTGAGCCACGGGTACTATATGATGGGTGTTTATTTCCTCGCCATTAAGTAATGGTTCGCCGCAGATTGGACAAGACCAATTTTGGATTTGAGCTATTTTATAGTTCCGAGAGTTCTTCTCCCAGTAACTCTTACCAATTTTCTGATGACGCTTTTCCCAGTACTCCTTTAGTGAGGGGTCATCAGGTGACGCTTCTCCCTTAACCTTGATATGGCGTTCAATGGATGTGTACGCTATTGGGTAAAGGACTAAATTCTTTTCTTTCCCTCGGCGGTCGCTGATAGTGCAAGCGAATGTCCATTTCTTGTCTTTTAAGGTTTTAAAATAACGTTTCCTTACCCATTTTGCGTTTTTATTGGGGTGTCTACGCTTTGCCCAACCCCAAAGGTATTGCCACACTCTGTAAGAAATGTAGTCAAAGGTTTCTTTGCTAACTGCACCTTTATAATAGTTAGCAAAACCACGGAGAATTGGATTGAGTTGTCTATTTTCTGCTTCAGAATTTCTCTACTCCCGCGTTATCCTATGAAAAAGATAAAACTGTTGTGATCGTGGGGAGGTTTTTCTCACTTAGGAGTTCCAATAAGTAAATCATCCCGTAGCATAGACAGGTGAAAACCCTACCCTATACCTACTATATATATTTTTTAGGAATCCCTCAAGACTCAGGAATCGCTATTTATCTGCTCACTCAGGATTCAGGACTCTTTATGTTAGCAGGCACAATTTTGCAAGATGGAAAATATACCCTAATTCAAGAAATAGGGCGGGGTGGCTTTGGCATTACGTTTAAAGCTACCCATCACTACTTGGATCAGGAGGTGGTGATGAAAACCATCAATGAACGGCTGCGACAACATCCTGATTTTGCGAAATTCGAGCGCCAATTCCAAGATGAAGCCAGACGATTAGCTACGTGTATTCATCCAAATATAGTCCGAGTCAGTGACTTTTTTGTGGAAGCTGGACTGCCTTACATGGTGATGGAATACATTCGTGGCGAAACCTTGGGAGATGCATTTGTATTACCAGGGATAACTTTGCCTGAAGCTACAGCAATCCATTATATCCGGCAAATTGGAGCAGCTTTACAGGTAGTACACAACAATGGTTTGCTACACCGCGATGTTAAACCAGATAATATTATCCTTCGTCAAGGAACGCAGGAAGTAGTACTGATTGATTTTGGCATTGCCAGGGAATTTAATGGCGGCGTGAGGCAAACTCACACTGGTCTGGTTTCGGAAGGCTATTCTCCAATTGAGCAGTATTTGACGCAAGCGCCGCGCACACCCGCCACAGATGTTTATGGTTTAGCCGCAACCTTGTATGCACTGTTGACAGCACAAGTTCCTATGCCAGCATTATTGCGCGATCGCGAACAAATGCCTTCCCCCCGCGAACTGCAACCACACTTGAGTGCTGCTGTTAACCAGGCAGTAATGCGCGGTATGGCGGTAGAGTCTCGTTTTCGACCAGCGACAGTTGCTGAGTGGTTACAACTGTTACCTGAAAATGGGGCGAATATGACACCGCAAGCTTTAGCCACTTATGCAGTGCCAACTGTCAACTTATCTGCTCAACAAGCTGCAACTTTGCTTGGGAAAACTGCCCAGAATCGCCCTTATCAATCATCTGCGTTGGCGCAGCCCAACCCAGGTATCGCTAAGGAAAATCTACTGGCGAAAAAACTGGGATCATCTAAAATACTCATTGGTGTAGGTGTAGCCCTGATTGCTGCGACAGCAGGCTTTGGCATTACTAGCATCTTATCCAAATCTCAACCACAGCCAACTGCAAACCCACTTTTTGAACAGCCAACTCAAAAACCCACAGGAAAAGTACCTAGCCTCGAGAATGGTGAAGAGACTAACACCACCTCAAAAACCGAATCCGCACCTGTTTCTAATTCCAAGCAACGGCGGCGTAATCGTCGTTCTTCCCCACAAGAAACTCCTAGCCTCCCTATAAAAGAATCACAACGCGGCGATTCCGATCAATCCGCACCTTCACCTAGCGTTTCACCTACACCTTCGCTAGTGGAAAAACTACGGGCGATCCGGTCATCTCGTAGTGCTTCCCCCGCACCATTGCCACAAAAGAATTTACCCGCTTCTAATCAAAATTCTGCCTCCCCTCAACCACTGAGTCCGTCAAATTCTGTGGTTATACCAACAACACCACCAACACAATCCAAACATTCAGATCCTTCTGCTGTAGTAGTACCAACACTAGAAAAGCAAAACTCACCGACTGATAATCAACGCCATAATGATCATAAATTGCAGGAAAAGCTACAAGATGACAATAATTAGTCAATTTTAGATTTTTCTTCAATCCAAAATTCCAAATCTCAAATTGATCTCACTCTTTACTATTGAGCAAGTGTCCAGTTCCCTAAGCATATCTTGTCGCGATCGCTGCAACTTTGACTCTAAGAATTTTAGGAGGGCGATCGCTTGCCCCTTTTTATCGAACAGAATTCAGGAGTCAGGAGTCAGAATTCAGAATGAATTCTGTACG
>CAZZZY010000746.1:0-3495 GCA_964658545.1 uncultured Acetobacteraceae bacterium
CCCCACCCAGTCCCCAATTCCCAATCCCTTCAACTGTAGACGGCCCTTGTAAAACGCTCTGCTAAATAAATAATGTCCTGTCTACGGGCAATTTGGTTTATCCATTGTTGAGGAATATTTTCCACCCCGTAGTAAATTCCCGCTAATCCACCGGTGACAGCGGCGGTAGTATCGGTATCTCCACCTAAATTCACAGCTTTTAGTACCGCCTCAGAATAAGACGAGCTATTTAATAAACACCACAGGGATGACTCTAAAGTATCAATCACATAGCCACCAGAATTAATCTCTTCTACTGGTAACTTGGCAATCTCACCACTGAAAACTCTGCCAAAATGCGGCTTCTCTAACAAAAATTCTCTAACAGAATAAATTGTTTGGATATCTTGTAATGCTTGTAAATAAGCTGTCTGGAGGTCAGCCCCTTCCAATAGCGCCACTGCAATAGTAATATAAATGCCACAGGCCATTTGCGATCGCGCATGAGCATGGGTAATCGCCGAAACATCATGCACCCGCGCTAGCAATTCGCCTAAAGTTAAGCTCCGGTGACAATATGCCATCGGCAGGATTCTCATCAACGAACCATTGCCATTACTATTTTCAACCTTCCCACCCGCCTGATGGGGGACAACTCCCTGTTTCAGGCGCATAATTGCTGTGTGAGTAGTTTGACCAATATCAAAGACATCGCCACGAGGAGTCCAGTAAGCCTCCTTGTACCAGCGCCAGAAGGAATTGGCTATAGCATCTAACGAATACCCCCGACAAAGGCATTCTGTTAGGCAAAAGCTTAAGGAACTATCATCTGACCAAGTTCCTGGTGGTTGATTCCATGTGCCATAACCCAACATGGTTGTCACTGGAGATTTGACTCGTTCAGCACGACTAGTAAACTCCACTGGTACACCCAATGCATCACCGACACATAAACCCATCAAACCAGACAACGTTTTTGCAGCGGTTAGCATTATTCAATCTCCACGATAACTGCTCAAAATTAACTTTATAGATTCCCTCTATAGCTTGTTGCAACAGATGCTACAGCCCAATGTTTCATCATTGAGGAAAATTTCAGTAAAAATTCTTAACCGAGTATTTTATTTACCATATCGAGACTTAGTTTTAGTTTCAAATATTGTGCCGGTTTTCAAAGGGTCTATTTTTGGAACCAAGAACCCCAAAATAGCGATGATTCTGCTGTCAGCATCAATGCTGGTATTGGCGATCGCTTCAAATAAAAGATTATTGAGTCCTCAGTCACTCTATACTTTACTTAAGTACTCAGGACGGGCAAACACCCTGCTATCCATGTACAGCACTCAAAACTCACTACTCAAAAAAGCTGGTTTTGTTATTTGTTAAGTGTTACATCACTGACAAAGCCGACTTTTGCCGTGGTAAAATTAATATCTTCCTCTTTATTCCGGCCAGATTACCGGGGATAAAGTAACCGAAGAGTGCTAATTCGGTGTCTACGTAATGCTTTATTGAGAATCCTATATAACTCTAATGGTTAAATCTGCTCCTTCCCCCATCGCTAGCCGTAAGCCTTCCAAAGTAGAAGGAATCAAGGAAAATAGTAATTTTTTGCGTGAACCTGTAGCAACCGAGATCCTTCAAGACACTACTCATTTTACCGAAAATGCGGTGCAGCTTTTGAAGTTTCACGGTTCTTACCAGCAGGATAACCGCGACAACCGCACCAAGGGACAGGAAAAAGATTACCAGTTTATGCTACGGACAAAAAATCCGGGTGGTTTGGTACCACCACAGCTATATCTGGCTTTAGATAAAATCGCTGATGGGTATGGTAACCACACATTACGAGCAACTACCCGTCAAGGTTTCCAACTGCATGGAATTTTAAAGAAGAATCTGAAATCGGCAATTGCCACAATTGTCAACAATCTGGGTTCGACTTTGGGAGCTTGCGGTGATATCAACCGCAATGTGATGGCACCACCAGCCCCCTTTAAGAATCGTCCAGAGTATCAGTATGCTTGGAAGTATGCCCAGAATATTGCTGACTTGCTGTCAGCGCAGACAGGCGCTTATTACGAAATTTGGTTAGATGGGGAAAAAGCAATTAGTGCTGAGGAGAACCCAGAGGTGAAGGCGGCGCGACAGCGCAATGGGAATGGCACAATTATCCATGACAACGAAGAACCAATTTATGGCACTTATTATATGCCTCGCAAGTTCAAAATTTGCGTGACGGTGCCAGGAGATAATTCGGTTGATTTGTATTCCCAAGACCTGACGTTGGTAGTGATTACCAATAAGAAGGGAGAATTAGAAGGATTTAATATTTTTGCCGGTGGTGGCTTAGGGCGGACACACGGTAAAGAAGAAACTTTCGCTAGGTTAGCAGACCCCATTGGGTATGTAGCAAAAAATGACGTTTACGATGTGGTAAAAGCGATTGTTGCTACTCAGAGAGACTATGGCGATCGCACTGATCGTCGTCATGCCAGATTAAAATATCTAATTAACGATTGGGGTGTAGATAAATTCCGCGCCCAAGTTGAAGAATATTTCGGTAAACCAGTTGAAGCCTTCAAACCACTGCCAGAGTTTAAATATCACGACTTCCTCGGCTGGAATGAACAAGGTGATGGCAAGCTATTTTTAGGAATTTCCATTGAAAATGGTCGAATCAAGGATGAAGGTTCGTTTCAACTGAAAACCGCCTTGCGGGAAATTGTCGAGCAGTTCAACTTACCCATCCGTCTGACACCCAGCCAAAACCTGATTTTTTATGATATCGAACCAGGTAGCAAGGAAGCTATTCAAAACATTCTCAGCCGTCACGGTGTCGGAGATGACCCCAGTAAAATCGAACCTTTAGTGCGGTATGCAATGGCTTGTCCGGCTTTACCCACTTGCGGCTTGGCAATCACGGAATCAGAACGGGCAATACCGGGGATTTTGGAGCGGGTTCGCGCTCTATTAGATAAAATAGGTTTACAAAATGAACATTTTGTGGTAAGGATGACAGGGTGCCCCAACGGTTGCGCTCGTCCCTACTTGGCAGAATTAGCCTTTGTTGGTAGCGCTCCAGAATCTTACCAATTATGGTTAGGTGGTTCGCCAAATCAGACTCGACTGGCACAACCTTACACAGAAAAGCTGCACCATAATGACCTAGAAAGCTTCTTAGAGCCGATTTTTGTTTACTTTCAGAAATCTCGGAAATCGAAGGAAAGCTTTGGTGATTTTTGCGATCGCGTTGGTTTTGATGCCATCCGCGAGTTTACTAGCAGCTATGAACCTCAAACATTCAATGGTGCAAATAAATCACGCCACCGGGTGAATTTGAAAGAAGAGATTTATAGTAAGTTGAAGGAAGTGGCCCAAAGCCAAGGTAAGCCGATGACTCAGCTAGTTACTGAAGCACTAGAGGCTTACTTCCAGAATCTTTCCTAAGCCGAAAAATTAAAGATAATAAAACTACAGATAGATTTATCGAACAGAATTCAGGAGTCAGGAGTC
>CAZZZY010000747.1:0-3485 GCA_964658545.1 uncultured Acetobacteraceae bacterium
GTCTCGCAGAGAGGGCTGTACCGCAGGGCGGAACCCGTAGGGTAGCCCTCACTACAAACTAATCTCAAGATTTTTACATTACTTAATCTAGTTTGATTTATTCTAGTACATCACGGCGTAAATAAACCAAGTATTAGATAGCCAACACTTTACCGTTATATGTCCACTTAAACAGCGATTAGGGTGAAATATTAACAGGGCAAGCTTTATAATGGATTGTGTCATTATTTCAAGTAAAACCCCTGCAAAATAAGGCTTTAAAGGATTTTAAACCGGATTTTGCATCAAGAGATCGGTAGAGCCCAAATTCTTCAGCCATGAGAACAGGAAGTAAAGAACACAAAGAACTTTTTTGCCGTAGCTTTATGGAAAGTCACTTGGAGTATGAGCCAGAACGACTTCCTTGGCCGGATCTGGACAATGTAGCTCTTGAAAGCTTGCGACGCATTCCTTTTTGGAAAGAAGCACTCAATACAGAACAAGAGGCAGGAATGATGGTGAACGCTTTTGCAGCCTCAATTAGCGACCCTTTATTGCAAGAAGCGATCGCTCTACAAGGTATGGAGGAAGTTCGCCACGGGAGACTAATTAAATTTCTCATCAATCATTACAATATTCAAATTTCCCCACCTCCTGAACCTGTACTTCCTAGTAATATCAAAACAGCCTTCCTTGACTTTGGCTTTGGTGAATGTCTTGATTCTTTTTTAGCCTTTGGTCTGTTCGGACTTGCTCGTCGTCATATCAGCTACATCCCAGAAGCATTGTTTGATATCTTCGATGCAGTTCTGGATGAAGAAGCTCGTCACATCATGTTCTTCATTAATTGGGTTACATACCTACAAATTCAGGAAGGCAAAAGCAATTGCTTACGGGGAATCAATGCTCTTTTCCATTACAGCAGAGCATTACAAGATAAGATTAGGGCCTTTAGTGGTTCTAACGAAGAACAACAAGAGGGTTTCACAGCCACCGGTGCTAGCAACTTCATAGATAATGTAACCCCAGAGCTATTGTTATCTACTTGCTTGCAAGAAAACAGCCGACGGCTTGGCGTATTTGACAAAGAACTACTCCAACCGCAACTGGTGCCGAACCTGGCCAAAATTGCCTTAGCTACTCTCAGACTCATACCTAGTCGTCAGTCTCACTCAATCGCTCAATTATCGGAACCTTAAAAAGACAAAACTTATGCAAGCACAGCGATTCGCCATCATCAATGGTGATGACTTTGGTTTCTCTGAAGGAGTTAATCAAGCAATTATCAAGGCACATGAACAAGGAGTGCTAACTAGTACTAGCCTGATGGTGAGCGCTGATGCGGCAAAAGAGGCTATCAACTTGGCAAGTGTCCACCCAAACCTGGCTGTTGGTTTACATCTTGTGTTGGTATGTGGACGATCTGTGTTACCGCCAGAGCAAATTCCCCATTTAGTTGACAGAGAAGGTAACTTTTCAAACAGTCCATTGATCGCTGGGTTGCGCTATCAATTTGTCAGGGAAACCCGTAAGGAACTGCGGCAAGAAATTCGCGCCCAGTTGGAAAAATACCGTTCTACTGGTTTGCCTCTCTCTCATGTGGATGGACATTTGCATCTACACATGCATCCAGTGGTCTTACGTATCTTAGTTGACCTAGCGCCAGAATTTGCTATTAAAGCCATTCGTCTTCCAAGTGAGGAATTGGGGTTAACCCTCAGAGTTAATCGCAGTCATCTGTTGACAAAGCTAGTTTGGTCAGGAGTATTTGGCAGACTACGTCGCTATGGTGAGAGGATGCTAGAGTCTCAAGGCATTAGCTTTACTCAAAGAGTTTACGGTTTATTGCAAAGTGGTAGTATTACGGAGGAATACTTGCTTGGATTAATACCCCAAATCCAGGCAAACTTGGTTGAGATTTACTCTCATCCGGCGATCGCTATTCATGGCGATCCTTTGAGTGGAACAGTAGGGGCAGGTGAAGCAGAACTTGCTGCATTGTTAAGCAGTCAAGTACGCGAAGCGCTGATTAGTAACGGCTTTGAAATTACCAACTACCATTTGCTATCCCAGATACGACATGGCATCTATCCTACTCGCTAGTTGCTGCTTCTAGCCAGACTTCCACTTCATCTGCGAGCAACTTTTGTGCCGCATCCAGCATTGATGCTGCTATGTCTTTGAGGTCTTCGCGGTTGTTCAAGTAAGTTTTTAAGGCTTCCATCGGGTCAATGCTGCTACTTGCACTCAATTCAGGAATGCGAGGCCTGGCTAATTGACTCACTAATTCTGCTTGAATGGTGTAGGTGTGAGCGGGACTTAAAGCAGTATGTAGACAGGAACTGTCAATTAAATCCATCTGTTCGGAGCGGAGTTTGTAAATTAGCCGGACTACAGCATCTTGAATATTATACTTAGCGATCGCTTTCATTAACACTGCTTGCGGCTCATCTACTTTCGAGATATCTACCTCAATGGTGCGGAAGGTACGAACTGTTAAGGGACAAAATTCCCATTCAGCGCTTCCCCGCTCTAGTTCCAGCATCACATAGCCTTTGTCTTCTTTTTCTTCACTGAAATCTACCCGCTCAATGCTCCCTGGATAAATCACTGGTGGATTGTTAGATTTATTCAGATTTTGGTGGCGGTGGACGTGTCCCAAGGCTACATAATCAAAACAAGGTCGTGTCAGTAAAGATAGGGGCAAAGTAAAGCCTTTCCCCACTGCCAAAAAGCGTTCTGCGCCCAAAGTAGCATTATCAGCCATTAAGTGAGCCAAAAGGATAGTTGGCACATCGGGGTCAAGACGGCGAATTTCACCTTCCATAACAACTCGCAGGCGTTCCGTTAACAGTTCGTTCACTTCTGCCAAAGACGAACCTTCAGTCTCTTGGCGAGTCATCAGAGTCGAACGGGTCAACCAAGGGAGGGTAATTACTTGCACCTTACCATTGCGGGTTTCGATACAGTGAGTAGTTAATGTATCACCAACAACAAACCCTGGCACTCCCAAAGTGCGGTAAATATTTAAACTCGCTCCTCCCTGGCCTTGGGAATGTTGGTCGTGGTTGCCTACCAACAGCACTGTTGGAATATTTGCATCCATAAGACGGCGAAATTGGCTAGCAAAAGCTTGTTGTACATAAGGCGGTGGTGTCGCATCAGGGAAAGCATCACCACCAAATATCACCATATCAACTGTATCTGTCAATGCTCGGTCAATACATATAGACAAAGTATTGACAAAATCCTCTAGTCGTGTATTTAATCCTGTGGCGGGATTAATTCGTCCGTGGGAGAAGCCGCTTCCCATGTGAATGTCGGAGAGGTGGAGGATTTTAATCATATTGTCTTATTCAACTATATGAAGTAAATTACCACGCCAACCATACTATCGCTGTGACATTTCTCCGCCCTGAAGGACGGAGATTCTAAGAATTACTTCAAAGATTTCCTAGTTGCTCCCAAAAGGGTTTTCGACTTTGACCTAGATTGAGAATTCTCAA
>CAZZZY010000748.1:0-3475 GCA_964658545.1 uncultured Acetobacteraceae bacterium
AGCATTTTCCAAACCGTAGTCGTAGGGGCCTGTAGCCAGTACTGGGGTTTGATCAAAATTCTCGATCGCAGGTGGTGAGGTCGTCATCCACTCTAAGGTAAGTGCCCTCCAGGGATTATTACCAGCTTTCTCGCCGTACAACCAACTCCAAATCGCATTGATGATGAAGGGAAATGTCGAAATTGCCAGTATGTAAGAACCATACGTACAAATTTCGTTCAATGTGGTGAACTTGGGGTCATATTGAGCGATCCGGCGATTCATACCCATTAAACCCAGTTTGTGCATGGGTAAGAAGGTCATATTTAGACCGACAATAGTCAAGGCAAAGTGAACCTTACCCCAAAATTCGTTTATCATCCGTCCCGTCATTTTCGGGAACCAATGGTAAATAGCTGCAAAAATCCCTAGAACACTACCACCAAATAGGACGTAGTGCAAGTGGGCTACCACAAAATAGGTGTCGTGAACGTGAATATCAAAGGGCACTGCTGCCAACATTACGCCACTGATGCCGCCGATTACAAAGGTGCCAACAAAACCGATGGCGAACAACATGGCACTATTAAGCTGGATTTTCCCACCCCACATGGTTGCTAACCAGCTAAATATTTTAATCCCCGTGGGTACGGCGATGATCATGGTGGTGATCATAAAAAACATCCGCAACCAGCCGGGGATACCACTAGTAAACATATGGTGCGCCCAAACAATTAGTCCTAAAAAGCTGATGGCTAGAGATGAATAAGCGATCGCTTTATAGCCAAAAATCGGCTTGCGAGAATGAATGGGGATAATTTCTGAAATTGCCCCAAAGAAGGGCAAAATCATGATGTAAACGGCTGGGTGGGAGTAAAACCAGAACATATGCTGGTAAACTACAGGGTCGCCACCGCCAGTTGGGTTAAAAAATGTTGTCCCGGCAATTAAGTCAAAGGAAAGCAGAATCAGCCCTGCTGCTAAAACTGGGGTTGATACCAAAACCAGTGATGAAGTGGAGAACATTGCCCAGCAGAACAAGGGCATTTTGTATATGTCCATGCTGGGGATACGCATCTTCAGCAATGTGACGAGGAAATTTATCGACCCCAAAATTGAGGACGTACCTAGCAGCAGGACACTCATAATCCAAATGCCTTGGCCCACTTGTCCTGTTACCAAACTCAGGGGAGGGTAGGAAGTCCAACCTGCATCTGGTGCATCGCCTACCGCTAAACTGGCGATGAGCAAAACACCCGCAGGGGGAATCATCCAAAAGGCAACAGCATTCAGCCGAGGAAATGCCATATCTTTTGCCCCAATCATCAGGGGAATTAGATAGTTAGCAAATCCTGCCCCAGTTGGCACGATCCACAAGAAAATCATGATCGTGGCGTGCAATGTGAACAGACTATTGTAGACTTCCGGGGTGACAAAATCTACCTCTGGGGTTCTTAGTTCTGTGCGAACCAAGTCAGCCATCACGCCGCCGATGCAGTAGAAAATAAACGAAGTGACTAGGTATTGAATCCCAATCACCTTATGGTCGGTTTGAAAGCCAAAGAAGTCTTGCCATTTTCTGATCCCTGGTTCATCGAGAAGGGCAGGGATATTGGCAGTTTCTTGCAACTGAGCTTGTGTCATAAGAGTGCTGAGTGCAAAGTGCAGAATGCTGAATTATTACTTTTAAGGTGGACTGTTGACTAATGGTGAACTTGATGTAGCATTTCTGGCTGAATTCCCATGTCCTTGGTGTAAGGAGCAAGAAATTCATTTGGGGATAGATCAGCAGGGTTAACAGCAATGGCTTGATTGAGTGTTTCTTTGCTGGCAACTAGCTGTTCTTGCACCCATTTGTCAAAGGCTTCTTCTGGCTCAACAACTACTGGTGCTCTCATTGCACCGTGGTAGGGGCCACAAAGTTCAGCACAGATCAGGACATAATCTCCTGCTTTTTTGGGGGTAAAGCGAATATTGCTTTGCCTACCGGGGATCGCATCTTGTTTCAGGCGGAACTCTGGTACCCAGAAGGCATGGATGACATCGTTAGCTGTCATATTGATTTCCACTTCTCGCCCAATGGGGACGTGCATTTCACCTGTAGTTATACCAGTTTCAGGATAGGTGAAAATCCAGGCATATTGTAGACCTGTGACGTTGACCTGTAATTGTGCTGGTTTGCCTGCTTTATCAGGACTTGCCCCAATTGTGGGCGCAACACTACCGACACCTGGGGCATTCCGCAGTTGGGGAATTTGGTCAGCATTCCGAACTTCTGCGGTAGCTGGATCTTGCATGGCCTCATCAGATTTTTCTTGATTGAGGTTGGGTTCCGTGCTCGGAGGAGTATCGCTTAAAGTTGCAGCCATAGCACTTCCATGCCCTGACATTTTCATCGACTCCTGATTCATCGGTGCTTGATGGATAGCATGGGGATCAAAGCCACCGATTTCGTTGTAAACATCAAAGCTGTAAACAGAAATACCGATAACGATAATTGCTGGGATCGCCGTCCAGAGGATTTCTAGAGGTACATTACCCTCGACTGGTGGGCCATCTTCATTGTCACCTGCACGCCGACGGTATTTAAATGCGGAGTAAATCAAAATACCTTCAACTAAAAGAAATATACCTGTAGAAACGATCATCATCGTGTTGAACAGACCATCCACCAAGACGGCTTCATCCGTGGCTGCTGCTGGCAACAGACCGTGATTTTGACCGTACCAAAGGCTGGCTAGCGTTAGCACGATGCCAATGAGTAATGTCCAGATTGAACTTGGAATCTTCACGGCTTAGTTAATTGAATTTACTACGTTATCTTAAAGCTGCCCACTTACTAAGGTAGTCTAGGCCAGAAGGCATAGAGTCCAAAGGTCTGAAATTTTTATTAATTTTTTTAACTATCTTACTAATTTTGAGTACAAGGTGACTAGAAGGGGGCAGGAGGTAAGTAGCTAGGGGCACAGCACTGCTGTGCCATGCATAGCGTGGGTTTATGTCCCATCAAAGAATGATTAATCAAAGCCTGAAACAACCTATTTTCGTGAATACATACATACCATGAGCAATTTGTACAGTGTGTAAGTCCTAAACTTAGTATAAAAATTTAAGGAAAAATTTAGAATGCTTAAATTAATTGTCATCAATCAATTTCTCACATCTTGAAAAATACCTAAAGCTTCAGGCAAAACCTTTCTGGAGTGATTCAAAGTATAAGTGAGTGCTAATCTATAAACCTTTACCCTATACGCTAGGGTGAAGATGGGACACTAAAAGAAAATTGAAAATTTTAAGACATCCACCAAGAGCGGGCAGAAGGTATCCTTCATGAGCGAATTTGTCCTACAACAACAAAATGAAGCGGCAGTTGAGCAGCAAAAGCCCAAGGAAATGATTCGGCGCTTGGTGTGGAAAATGTGCATAGCCACCTTAATTTTGATGGCAATAGGCAGTGCCACCCGCGTCATGAATGCTGGACTTGCTTGCCCAGACT
>CAZZZY010000749.1:0-3465 GCA_964658545.1 uncultured Acetobacteraceae bacterium
CGTTTTTTCTCAAGAGAAAAAATTTCCGGACAGCAACATAGCTTGCTACTCACCAAAGGGTTTTTTGGGCTACTCGAATCAACTGTTAGATGAATATGTGATGGATCTCTAATGGATTTGTATTGGATCTTTCATCGCATAATTTTTGTCAATAGCCAAGTATTGTTGCAAATAAAAATTATACATAGAATACGTATCTCACACAAATGGATCTCTATTGGATCAACATTGTCACTGTAATGGATCTGCAATGGCTCGTTCGTGGATCTGGCATGGATCTGTAATGACGCACTTTTCTAAATTGAATTTTTTAGCAGAAAAGTAACGACTTAATTAACAGCAGCGAAAAAAGAATAACCAATTGGCTAAAATTTGGCTCCAACAAAATGGTCAGTAGAGTGATGTTCACAGCCAATATTTGCATTTAAGTTAAAAGCAGCTTTTATGGATAATCACAACCACAGTCAATGTCAAATCTGATAGTCAGTTTTGACCCTGGTGCTTCCTTGACCAAGATTGTTTACGAACTAGCAACTGAAGGCAAACCATGTTTGATGACAATGGAACCAGAAATGCTGAAGTTGCCTCAAAGTTCGATTGACGCTTATATGTCAAGTCGCAAGGGTCTGGAATCTCCTAAACCAGCAGATGAAGCCTGGGTGTCAAGTCCTGCAAATGGAGATACACAATGTACGGTAGTTGGATTCCTGGCACGGCAGTTTTCAGCATCTGCCAGACTCGATAAGCTCAAGTACGAAACATCAATTCACAAAGCCTTGGCGGTTATTGGTGCGATCGCTCAACACAACAAATTGCCTAACAGGTTTTCACTATCACTGACCTCACTACTGCCCTATGGTGAATATCAAAATCGCCAAGCATTTGAGCAACAGTTACAGTCTGCACTCAAGGATTTTAGGTTTCGGGGTCAAAGATTGCGAGTGAAACTGGAGCGATTCGAGTGCTTACCCGAAGGTGCGGGATTGGCAATGATTCGCCAACGCCAGAATGGTAAAGAATGGTTCAACGCCCAAACGATCGCAGTGCTAATGTTCGGGCATCGCAATACCAGCCTTCTATTATTTGAACGGGGCAAGATGACGGCGGGTTACACTAATGGGCTGGGCTTTCACCAAATGGTAAAGCGAGTAATTGAGCGCACATCGGGACAGGATGCCACTGCTTTGACCTCTGCCATCTATGCAGCCGGTTCAGATATCACACCTGACAACCAAGCAATTCGCACTCTGGTCAAAAGTAGAGAACCTAAAAATCTTGATTATGAATTGCAGATGATTGTTAATGCCATTGCTACAGCTAAAGCTGAGTATTGGTCTAGGCTTTACGATTGGCTGGAATCAACTTTACCTGCGGTGAACGAGGTAATTTTGAGTGGTGGCGCAGCATTGTACTTAGAGCAAGAGTTACAAGACTGTTTTCAAGAAATTTCAACTTATTGGGGTGCTGACTTACAGCAGCAGGTACAAGAAGTATTCAAAGATAAAAGTAATGATTATTACCGTACTTTCCGAGAGCAGGAAGCTTTGTCCTTTAGGTTGATTGATGCGTTTGGTTTGTTTATGCGGTTTAGAGCGCAAATTGAGAAGGTGGCATAACTATGACTAATAATAAATTACGTAAAAATCATGACACTAATAGACAGCGCAAAATTTTTAGATTTTCTTACCATCCTTACTTAAATACAGTAGACGGCCAGTTAATTACATATTTGCAACAGGGAGATGAAGCGCGTTCTAGCAAAGAGATGGTATTGCAGGCATTACGAATGTGCTGGTTACCTTTAGCATACAAAGCACAAGCAGATGCAGGTGTAGATATTAGCGATCAAGAACTGCGTCGGGTAGGGTTGATTTGTTGTCATGCCCTGGAACAGCATTTGGCTTATTTACGAATGGAACTAGGATTACCACATCAATCAAGTGATGTTTTGCCTATGCCTATAAGCACTATAACCAATCCTCAAACGCTTGCTACTATGTTCGGTCTAGATGCAGCTAATTTCAGTCACATTAATCCTGATGATAGTAATAACAATAACAATAGTAGCAGCAAGTCAAAACACAAAATAGATTCTGATTCCTTCATTCCTGGTGAGGGGTCTTTCTATGATGATACAGACAATATATTTGAGAATATTTAAGTATTTATTAATGCACATTTAGTCAAATCACAAAGGAGATTTAAGATGGCAGCAATTCACTTCATGGATGGTGAAAAAGGTGGAGTTGGCAAGTCTTTGTTTGCACGCGTTATGGTGCAATACTGCATTGACAATCAACTATCTTATGAGTTGGTAGAAGCAGACCAAAGTAATCCAGATGTGGGCGCATTTTACCCAGATAATCATAAAACAGCAGTTTTTAGTGAATCAGAACGTAAAGCTTACGATGCTGATGAAATTTTTAATTTAGCACTAACAACTTCTGTCATTGTCAATTTACCTGCTCAAGTATACCCAGCAGTAACTGATTGGATTGAGCGTAATCAAATCCTAGAAATTACTGGGAAAAATAAGGTCAAAATATACAAGTGGTTTGTTTGTAGTGGTGGATATGACAGTGTTCAATTATTTATTCAATCTCTCGAACGCTTTGAGAACAAGATTAAGCATATCTTTGTACGCAATTGTGGTTTATGCGATGACTGGAAACATGTAGATGGACGTAAGAATTTACAGGAATTAATCAAAGCTCATAAAGTAGCTGTCATCAATTTTCCCAAGTTCAGCTATCGAGAGCGGGATATCCTTGATGCCAATCAAATAAATTTTTCTGCGGCTAGAGATTATGGAGAGTTAGGTGTATTGGGTAAGCAGCGATTACACAGTTTTCTCAAAAGAGCTTATGAGGAAATTGAGAAAGCTAAAATTTGGAACCCTCCGGCAGCTTCAATTACTTCCCCCACAGAAAAAGTTGATGATGCTAATGTCAACAGCAAGGTTGCTACCAAGAAGTAATCTAAAAACAAATACAAATATGAGTAATTCTCACACTGAAGAACTCGATTTAGACGATGAGTTTTTGGATTCAGTAGCTGCTAGAGGCAAAGGACTGAGCCAAATTCCTTACCCAACTTTACTAGATTTAGCCATTCGAGGTAAAGATGATTCATTTAAAGCTAGGGTTTGGGAAATAGTAGTCCAAACCGGACTTGACCCTGATGACCCAGCATTTCTGATGATGATTGCTACTGGCAGGCTACAAGTGCTGTTGGAAGACAATCCCAAAGAAATGGAAGCAATGTTTGACCTATGGCAAACGCAGCTTTATGACCATCTCCAGACATATGAAAAGGCAGCAGTAAAAGGTCAGCAAAAAGCGATCGCTCAGTCAGTGGCGGCATTAATTAGGCGTACTGAATTTGAGCGTGCTATTCATTCAGTTCCCTCTTTACTGGAGTTTAGACTAAAGGCGAGCGATCGTTAAAAAGGCTTACTCGTTGAAA
>CAZZZY010000750.1:0-3464 GCA_964658545.1 uncultured Acetobacteraceae bacterium
GTCGAAGTGAGCTTTGTCGAAGTGTCGAATCCCTTTTCTGTTCCATCCCCCTTTTTCCAAGCTTTGAGATCCCTGCTCCCTTGCCTCTTTTTCAATCCTGAAAGGCGATCGCGGCGCTGTCTGTTTCACTCATTGGCCGCTTTTAGTCCCTGTTCAAATTCATCAATAGCTTGAATTGAATCTGAAATTGAAATGCATCGCTCTAGCAGGGAAATGTCCAATTCTGGCAGTATTTCGCTTACTGCCCTAAGCTCATAGCCATAAGTATCAGGGTAAATGGTGGCAAGCTCAGTCTGGGAATTGTCTCGTAGATGGTATAGTTTAAACTGGTTTCTTTCCCAAAACCAAACTTCTGCAACTCCTAATCTTCGGTAGATTTCCAATTTACTTATGTTGCCACTGGTGAGAACTACTTCTATGGCTAAGTCCGGTACACTTTTCTCTTCACCTATGCAATAACATTCGTCTGGCTCTGCACCGGCTTTTTTTGCTTTGTTTCTAAAAGTAGAACTTCCCATAGGTACAAAACGAATGCGCTTGCTATAAAAGAAACGCTCTAACAGCATCCCTAAATTCGTTTTAATTTTTTCATGCCTGATTGATGGCGACACTATTTCTAATATTCCATCTAAATAAGTTACACGGTAATGAGAGTTGTCTTCGAGTTTGGCTAGTAGCGATTCATAACTCTCCCAACTTACGCCACTGCTGATAAACCTTTCCTCTGGGTCTGAGGTATGGCCCAATTCTGGTTCATCAATTAGTTCTTTAAGACTGTTGACCATTGTCAATTCTCCCGTTTAATCTTTTAGCGATCGCCTCTTAGTGTCTCAATCACGCCGCTCCTTTGTCTCTATCAGCTTTAGATGAGTGGGCTTCGTTTTCTGTTATACTTAATCTTTATCTACGTATTTTCTCACAAATGATTTAGGATTGCTATATGAATACCAACGTACAGCCCATATCAGATAGTATAGGTCAAGAGATTATTAATATTAATCATATCAGTATTTTGGAATTAGACAAAGAAGAAATTATTTGTCTATTTAAACATTATGGAATCTTACTTTTTAGGGGATTTGATGTTGATGTTGAAACCTTTAAAAAATTCACCAATCCCTTAAGTACCAATTTTATAAATTATGCTGGTGGTGCATTCAGCAGGAAGGTAATTAATGGAGATGAAACACTTTTAAGTGTAAATGATTTTAAGTCTGAGATTAAATTGCACGGAGAAATGTATTATCAGAAAAATATCCCACTTATGCTGTGGTTTTTCTGTGCTAATCCGCCATTAGAAGATGGTGAAACTACAGTATGTGATGGCAGACAATTTTTTAATGAAATGAGTAGTTTAACTAAAGAGTTATTCAGCCAAAATAATTTAAAGTTTACTGTGAGGATGTCTAAAGAAGGCTGGCAGAAAAAATATCAAATAGATAAATTAAAGCAACTAGAAGAGATATGTCGTAATAATAATACACGTCTAAAAATATTTGACGATCAATCAATTATACTTGAATACATTTCTCCAGCAATTATTCCTAGTAAATGCGGAAAGTATCAAGTGTTTATTAATAGTCTATTGCCCACAAAGCAGTTAAGTCCAAATATTCTTAAGTTTGAAGATGATTCTGATATTCCTGAAGAGGTCGTTTCTGAACTGAATAAAATTGCTGAAAAAATAACCACGGAAATTTCTTGGCAGAAAGGAGATATTTTAATGATTGATAATACAAGAATACTTCATGGTAGAAGAGCTTTTTCTGATGATCAAAGAGATATTTATATCAGGCTATGTTCCCCAGCTTTCCCATTCTAATATTTTGTTAATTTTGGATAAGTTTGACTGATAAAAATCAGTTAAAGATTTTTACCAGTTGCTATCTAACACGTTACCTCATATCATAGCCAAACAAATTCGGGTCTACTTCTCCTAACTGCAACTCTGCTAAACCATATTCCGTCCATCGCCTTTCTACCATCGCCGCTACATCTGGGTCAGATTCCAAAGGCGAACCCCATTCATGGTCTGTTTCCGGCGGAATCTTTGTAGTTGCATCAATTCCCATACGTCCGCCTAAACCAATCTTTTCACTGGCAAAATCCAACGTATCAAACGGTGTATTCGGCAAAATGAAGACATCCCGCACTGGGTCAACTTTAGAACTAATCGCCCACACCACTTGACGCGGATCGCGAATATTTATATCTTTATCCACAACAATTACAAATTTAGTGTATGTAAATTGTGGCAAAGCACTCCAAAACGCTAAAGCTGCCCGTCGCGCTTGTCCCGGATATGCTTTATCTATGGAAATAATCGCTGCTTTGTAACTCAGAGCTTCCATTGGGAGGAAGAAATCGACAATTTCTGATACTTGTTGCCGCAGTATGGGCGTATAAATGCGATTTAGTGCGATCGCCATCATCGCTTCTTCTTTAGGTGGACGACCGCTAAATGTTGTTAAGTAAATCGGATTTTTTCGGTGCGTCATACACTCAAAGCGGATCAATGGCGAATCCTCAACGCCGCCGTAATAACCCATGTGGTCGCCAAATGGCCCGTCTGGTAACACTTCTCCTGGTGTAATCGTTCCTTCCAAGACAAATTCTGAATCTGCGGGAACTTCCAAATCTACAGTCTTACACTTTGCCAACTGCACACCAGAACCGCCGTATAGTCCAGCAAACAGCCATTCTGATAAATCTACAGGGATGGGTGTGGCAGCTGCCATAATAATTAGAGGATCTACACCAAGGGCGATCGCAACTTCTAATTTCTTCCCACGTTCGGCCGCTTTTCGCAAATGCCTTGCCCCCCCCCGCACCGATAACCAGTGAACCGTCATGGTATTTTGAGATTGTAGTTGCAAGCGATACACGCCGACATTTGGTGTACCCGTCTCACAATCTTTGGTAATTACTAGTCCTAGCGTGATAATCTTGCCAGCATCACCATAATAAGGACGTATCAAGGGCAACTTGTGTAAATCTAAATCATCACCTTGAAGCACAACTTGCTGACAAGCGGGGAAAAAGTCTCGTCCTGGTTTCGCCTTTAGCACATCAAACAGCACTTTTCCAAAATCTATAGCCTGGGAAATCTTCTTCGGCGGTTTTGGCTGTTGCAGCATACTAAGTTTTTTCCCCAGAGTTTCCAACTCTTCTGGATGCTGCATATTCATCGCCCAGCAAATCCTTTCCACAGTTCCCATCAAATTCACCGCCACCGGGAAGGAAGCGCCTTTGACGTTTTCAAACAACAATCCTGGGCCACCTTTTTGCAGCATCCGGTTGGAAATCTCAGCAATTTCTAAATCTGGGTCAACTAAAGCTGAAATCCGCCGTAATTGTCCCTTATCTTCTAGAATTTTAATGAATCCCCGCAAGTCTCTCGCCATTGTTCTAATAAAGCTGATTATTTAAGAAGTGTGAAGCGCTTTCTTATATTATGGGGCATT
>CAZZZY010000751.1:0-3457 GCA_964658545.1 uncultured Acetobacteraceae bacterium
GGGTGGATTACGGCACGATCTGCTTAAGAAGATAGCAAAAGTAAATTTTTACCGGAACGCACTGAAATCAATGGTACTAAAATTATCTTCACTAGAGCAATACACTGGCTTTCCTACACAATTAAAATTTACTTTATGAATCCTCTCTTGCATCATTCATTATACTCTTCAAAGTCTCCTTCACTCAGTTCTTCATAGAGCAAATCCAATCCAATCAATACTCTTTCTCGATCTGAAAGATCCCCGATAATTTTGCGAACGGGTGGAGGCAAAATTTTAGATAATGTCGGCGTTGCCAATATCTTATCTTCTTCTGCCAGTTGTGGGCTTTTCAGTACATCGATTACTTTTAAAGCATAAACACCTTTAAACTCTTGTTCTAAAATATCTTTGAGTGTTTTTAATGCCCGGACTGAATTAGGGGTGTTTCCTGCTACGTAAAGCTTGAGAACGTAGGTTTTTTTGGCTTTAATCATATAGTAATGAACAGAGAAATACAGGATATATTCGCACGTTGAAAGTAAATAAGCGCGTTAGCTGATTCCAAGTTGAAAATCGATAATCTTAATTTATTTAGAAATCGAACTCCTATAGACTTCACATAGGTGAGCGAGGATATCTATCAACGTCAGGCGGTAATCGAGTAAGGTTTCATTGCTCCTTCCTTCTAATTTCAGCTGGTTGGAAAATTCATCAATTATTTCCATATGAATTTCGATAATTTGAGGCACAGGAATATTAGCATAAAATACAGTATTGATAAATTTATCAATTTTTTCTTTTAGCGTTTTATCTGTGGTAAAATAATTTATAAGGATGACGCTATAATCTAATTTAAGCTGTCTTAATAATCCTTGCCTTTCTGGTGGAGTCATCTCCTGGAAATGCTGTTGGCTTTTTTGCATCTGAGTGGCAAATACATAGACGTATTTGCCAGTGTATGCGTTACTTTGATTTTGTTGCGGCCAATTTGGTAAATAATTGATTTTTCCATAGCTGGTTGCAACAACAGGTAGGTAGCAAAATTGGGCAGTAATCGCGTCAGTAAACTTCCATACCCACGCACTAATATCTTTTTGGTTAGCTAAGTTAGCTAGATTGTCTAAACATTTGTTAACATCAGGTTGCAGAATCAATATAGGTAATAACATTTATTCTTTAATCTATCTCCTTGATCTCCTTGACCAAGAAACGTGGGCTGATAAGTTTGGCTAACGCTTCTAGGGTAATCTTGATATGTAGTAGACTGGTAATTATACCCAAAAATAATCCTCTGTGTTAGCAGATAGTGCAAGAGGGCAGGTCTTGCAGGAGGCAGCAAGTAAGCTCATCCACTAAAACTTTTTTCAACTGGATAGTTATTTATGCCTAATTATGCTGGCGACTCAATAAGCTAGTGCAGCAACTGAGCGGTATGACTTAGTAAGTCTTTGATGATGAGGTATATGTCGGGTTGACATCCCCGCTTTATTATTTGCATATCTATCTATACAAGTAGATAGATTTTTTTATTTTGCTCCTTGATCAGATACTTAAACGAACTTAAAGGATTGTCGGATTCTAAATCATTATAATTCCTCAAGGTTCTAAAGCGAATCTTTGGGGCCATAATTGTTGTAGCCGTCGCTATCGATGAGGAGTTTAAATACCAGTAATTGGGAGGCTAGTTGCTGTAAATCAGAAACATTGCCTTTTGGAAAAATGGACTCGTCCGCAAGCAAGTGTCCGTGAAGGGAAATCCCGTTGTTTTATTTAATCACGTTGAAATAACCAGAGTTGCTTATATGAGTCTTCTTAGAGGATATGGCTTCAGGCGAAAAGACCATCAACTGGCAGATGGAAATGCCGGAGGTTTCCACAGGAAGAATGAACACAAAAGCCCTATGTTAATGCTACATTACCCGCTTTATGACTTTCAGGCAACCGTACCTAGCTGCCTCCAAACGAGCTCTCTGGCAGTGGTGCTGGAAATTTTTGAGCAAGAGCAGTGCGATCGCCTGGTAGTGGTGAATCAACAGCAATGCCCTATAGGGTTGCTGTATTCTGCCCGTTTAATCCCAAAATTATTAGCACATAGTGACGATAAAAATCTAAATTTACATCAATCACTCTCTATTTGGGGTCAAGGTCTAATTGAGCCAATACAGACAATATCAGCTTTTGAGCGTGTAGAGCAATTAAGCTTGCGCTTGTGTTATCCACAAGCCGAAAAACACCAGAACTTAGATTGGGCACTGATTGACTCTGATGGTCAATATTTGGGGTTGCTGGATAGTTCACGCCTGTTGCGATCGCTAGCTAGGGAACGCATGGCTGGGTTACAAAACTCAGGCATCCAGAGGTCGCGCCATGAGTATGATCCTGGTGTACAGTTGCCAAATAAACCCAAATCATTGGGACACCAGCCACTGGTAAAGTTGCTGGAAAGACTGCCTTGGCCTTTAATGTTGCAAACGGGTACTGGCGAGGTGTTAGCCCAAAATCCCGCCTGGTGGCAGCAATTAGGAGCCTTGAAAGATCCAGAAGGAGTTAGGCAACAGGTGGAGGCAATACTTGTCTCTAAGCCCTCCAAAAAATCAGAATATGTCAGCCAACGAGCAATCAGGGTTCATCCCAATGGTAGGGAAAATGAGCATGGTGGTGAAGAGGAACTGACTCAGCAAGAAGCATACAGTCGGTGCTATTTGGATAGTCAAGTTGGTACTTGTACCTGTGTTGTCCAAGTGCAAAATGGTCAGGAGCGAATCTGGCAGTTTGCTAAAATTCCATTAGATAGTCCTGAGTTTAAAGTTATGAGTGCTGAGTCTGAGATTCCACTCAGCAATGATTTGTGGTTAGTTTTAGCTACCGATGTCACTGAACAGCAACAGCTTTGCAAAGAATTGGCAGCAAAGAATGCCGATTTAATTCAACTAAATCGGTTGAAGGACGAGTTTTTAGCTTGTATTAGTCATGAACTCAAAACTCCCCTAACTGCCGTTTTAGGATTATCGCGGTTGCTTGTGGATCAGCAGTTGGGAGAACTTAACGAGCG
The DNA here is from genome assembly GCA_964658545.1 of uncultured Acetobacteraceae bacterium. Classification (GTDB taxonomy): domain Bacteria; phylum Cyanobacteriota; class Cyanobacteriia; order Cyanobacteriales; family Nostocaceae; genus Nostoc. The sequence continues at coordinate 3,035 of CAZZZY010000751.1, forward strand.
TCAAGCCCGTTATGCGGGACTGATTCATCAAAGTGGTCGCCACCTGATGAGTGTGGTTAATGACATTTTAGATTTGACCCGCATGGAAACGGGACAAATGGATTTGACGCTGGTTCCAGTAAAAATTAGCGCTGTGTGCGATCGCGCCCTCTCCGAAGCCAAAGCTATCCACACTCAAACTACCAAAACTACATCCCAAACTCAACAAAATGCCCGTTCATCTGCTCCCCAATTCTGCCTTTCCATTGAACTAGGCTTAGATCAGATGGTGGCAGATGAGTTGCGTTTACGCCAGATGCTAGTACACTTACTTTCCAACGCCTTTAAATTCACCGAAATATCCGGCGAAATTGGGTTGCGGGTGAGTCGTTGGGAAGGATGGATTGCCTTTACAATTTGGGATACAGGTATTGGCATTCCTGA
>CAZZZY010000752.1:0-3456 GCA_964658545.1 uncultured Acetobacteraceae bacterium
CCTGCATTTACTATTGCGCCACTGTTAATTGACGCCAAACTGGAGTTAGAAACAATGTCATTCAGGGCAAAGGAGCCAGCCACTCCCACATTGGTTGCTCCTGCACCCGATGTGGCTTGGGCTGTAAAGTCGTTCACACCATTGCCACCAAGACTGGGATCACTCATCTTCGCTGAGACGGAGATGCCGTTGGCGATGACATTCGGGCTGGCTGTCGTACTCTTGCCAATTGTGGCGGTGTTGCTGACAGCGACGATATTCAAAGCCACTGCTGCACCAATACCATCGGCGTTTGATCCGTCTACGGCACTACCATCGGCAATGGCTGATGCATCGGTTTCGTTCGATGTTGCTAGTGTGAACTCCCCAGGAGTGTTAATGACTAATCCATCGGCGAGAGCGGCTTGCGTACTAGAAGTCGCGAGATTCAGTGCTAGTCCAGCCGCAATTGATAGGGAACCATCACTGGTCTTGGCTTTGCCGCTTACCTCGCCTTCATGCTGCGTCGCGTCGCTGTCACCAGAACTGCCAATTTGAGTATCAATCTGATCTTCTGCGGTCTGATCCTGGTCATCTTTTGCTGGTGGTGCGGCACCTGCGGCGCTGGCTTTCGCTGTTGCTCCTGTAGATGCATAAGCAAATGCTCCAAAACTCACTCCTCCAGTTGTCGCTGTAATACTTCTGGCTGTGGTTGCGGTGGTGCTGTCGTCAACAATGTTCAGGGCGATGCTTGCACCAATTCCGACTTTGTCTCCGGCTGCTGTTGCATCAACTGTCGTGCTGCTATTCCCTGAGTGTTGGGCTGTGGCATCTAGACTACCTACTGTCAATACATCACCCGCGCCAATGGTCGCTAAGGTGTTGTTGCTGACAATTGTTAACCCGACGGCTGGACTCACAGCGGTACCACCTGCTGCTCCTGCCTGAACATTGGTGGTACTGGTGTTATTTGAGGTGGCTGCCAGGGTGAGTACCCCGGCGTTGCTGAGGCTAACATTATCTTGGATTGATGCTTCGGCAGAGTTTTGCTCCAAATCCAATGCCACAGATGCACCCACGCCTACGGTTCCTGCCCCTGCCTGCGCCGCCTCGGCTTTGGTTGTCGAACTGGTGTTGTTCTCTGCTGTCAGTGTCACTGCCCCATCGTTGGCATCCACTATCGCATCTGTCAGCAGTAATGCTTGACTGCTAGTATTTAGATTGTTAAGAGCCAACGCACCAGCAACACCCACTTTACTTGAGCTACCAGCACCTGAGATGGCCTCAGCCACAAAGGTATTTGTGGTAGGTGTCAGGGCTTCAATATTAGTCGTGCTGGTATTGAGAGATGTCTTGCTACCGACATAGGCTTGATTAGTCACATCAGCAAGATTAATAGCCACTGCAACACCAACACCAGTAGCACCACTGCCTACATTACTGCCATCAGCTAGGGTAGAGGTGTTGTTTTTTGATGCGGCATGAATAGTTAATGCACCCGTGGTTACTGTAGCACCGATGCTTGAATTAGTGGGAGAAATATATGCCTCAGTGTTACCACTCAGGTCAGTAAATGCTAATGCCCCTGCAACTTGAACCTCTCCGTCGCTGGTTTTGGCATTGTTCTTAGTTCTTGATTGTGGGGTCTGATCGTTCTGAGTTGAACCGCCAGGGCTGGCCTTTGCTGTTGTGGTAATACTGTTATCTGAGTTTGCTGCAAGGGTGATATTCGATGCTGAGATCGATTGATTACTGGAACTGTCAATGTAGGCGTCTGTAGTACTCGTGACCGTGGCTACTGCAATACCTGCTCCGGCTGTAGCAGCAGTTGCATCACCATTTGTGATTGCATTGATATTGTTTGTAGCTGTTACAGATAGATATCCGCTGGCGACGATCGAGCTTGTCCCAGAAATGTGTGCGATCGCAGAACTATTAATAATGGAAGTAGCTACTGCCGCATCTACAGATGTATCAATATAAGAGCTTAATCCCTGAGCACTAGCCGTTCCTGTGACTGTAGAACTGCTAGCAATGGTTATATTACCACTGCTCTCAATCTGGGAATCAATAATGGCAATGTTCGCTGTAGAATCTAAGTTAACCAACGCTGTAGGAAGGGACGTTACAGATCCAGTGACTGTGGAGGTCGCAAACATATTGATGCTACCAGCCTTGATGGTTGCCCCAGAAAGATTAATTTGGACTTGTCCCGATGCATTAAAACCGCTTTTTGTATCTGAAGCTGTGAAAGAGATTATGCCGTTAGTACCACCAGGGCTAGTGGTGTCTATAGTTACCCCACTATTCACAGTAATGTTTTCAGCATTTACCGTTAAATTCCCACCATTAAGAGTTAAATTATTAGCAAAAATTACTGAATCATTACCACCATCACCATTAATGACTAACGATTTAGTAAAATTCGGATCGAGTGAACCTATAGTAGTTGTATCATCACCCCCTAGCCCATCAATAGTTAGTGAATTGCTGGGGTTCAAAAAAGTAATGCTCTCAAAGGTATCATTACTACTAGAAATGGAGGTTTCTCCTGTAGCAGCTTTTGTGACGAGGATTTGATCGTTTCCATTAGTGGCAGTAAATACCCGATCTGCTGTAACGCTATTATCAAAAATTGGTGCTAACCCAGCATACTGAATCGTCTTGGTATCAAGCAGAATCTCTCCTGAATGGGGTCCACTAGCGATAAAATTGGTGCTAGTGTAGCTTCCACCTTGGAGAACCAAGGTGCCTAAATTGCCATCACCTCCATCTGCAACGCCGCTGAGACTACCGTTGGGAGTAAACACAAAGGTCGCGTAGTTATTGGCCGCAGCTTTAAGATTTTCAACATTCTGGAACTCAATACCGCCAACATTGCCAGAATTTTGTCCAGTGATATTCCATGTTGTGTCAAGATTAGGTCCGAATAGTGTATTGTTTCCCTGTCCACCATCAAAGCTAAGTTTCGCCCCTGTACTATTCAATGCCTGGACTAGAGAACTATCAACGTACAAACTATCATTTCCAGCTAAATTTACCGAGATGTTTGTATTGTTAGAAAGTGTCAACCCGTTTATCTGGTAAAAATAGCTGCCATCGGTACTGAACTCCAAATGATTTGCAGCAACCTTCAGATATAGATTATCTGCTTGATTTGTACCCGAAAACATCAGAGAATTGCTGGGAGAAACCTGATAATTAAAAGGATCTGAACTATTAAATGGTTGAGGATTAGAAGAGGAAGATTGTGTACCAAATTGATTTGTATTAATTTGAATGATATCCATATAGCTAACTAATTAGACCTCTTGCAAAAAAGTTTTGTGGTAGATTTGAGGGTTAAATAATCAAACATTTTCTATGTGTAAGTAGGTTGGCTCAAATAAACCTAACTATGTAACGAAATGTAAAATGGTCTAAGAGGATGTTTGAAAAGTCGTAAAGTTTACAGAATAACCCCGCTTCCATTCCTCT
>CAZZZY010000753.1:0-3453 GCA_964658545.1 uncultured Acetobacteraceae bacterium
AAGCCCAAGGACCATGAAAGTTAAAAGTAACTGGTACTCCTTTTGGTAAAATATCTAAAAGAGGAAAGCTATATAATGCAAAATGCAGATTAATAGCATCTGGTTTGCTTGTTCTGGTTTTCTGAAAGTTACTACGAATCGACCATAATCTTTGCCAAATAGAACTATCCACAGAAGCTAAATTAGTCAGCTTAATCGGCGTATTTATTTCATTCTCTGGTAGACCGACTCCACACAATTCAATCCGGTCTTTATTGGCTGCTAATTTATGAGTTAATTCATAAATATATCTTTCTAATCCTCCGGGACTTTTGGGAAACCAGCCTAATCCCAACGTGAGAATAGATGCAGATGATGAAGCAAAATTTTCTGACTTATTTTCCACTAATATGTCTCCTATAAATATATAAAACAGCGAAAGGGGCGGTTAGAAACCGCGTCTACACAAATAAAACCTAAACTGACTTTTCATGGTATCTAGAAAACCTCTCTCTAAATCTCTCTCCTAGAAGGAGAGAGACTTTGAATTTTCCCCTTCTCGCATCGGGAAGGGGGTTAGAGGGTTAGGTTTCTCGTGGGGTTTTCCATAAAATGTGAATTGTAAGGGGTTGAAAAGCCTTAATTTTCTATTCACGAATTCCATTCACCGGGACTTAAGTTTACACCTATCACATCTGTGTGCCCCTACAGCATATTTCAAAAATGAATCACTAGAATTTTTAAATACACATTACCAATAAAATTTTTATATAGAACACCAATTTATAAACTATTTATATGTCAACGTCAACAAGGGTGAAAATTTGTTTTTTTATTAACTACATAATACTGACTTTGGCATATATGATACCTGCCAATTAACCAAGGTGAATCCTATATAGTGAGAGACAAAAACCACTATAAATTAATAACTCTGGAACTATTTTGTATTCAAATTTACCATTCTTGCTTATAAAATAGTAGCTATTAATACCTTGCATAATATTTTCATATTAGCTGAAAAATTGAATGCTCAGATAATCATTGTAAAGATTATGTGAAATCATCGTTCATTTATAATGATTATATTTTTTGCTGATTTCCGAAAAGATGATTGTATATAAATAATTAAAAGCTGAAAAAATATATGAAAAATAAATTACTGACGCAGTTAGCAAAACTCCGTCAACAACTTAATCAGCACCTCAAAAAAATATCAAAAACTAAATACTTACAAAAAAGTAAAACTTTCAACTTTTTACTTAGTCTGACTGTGGGAGTAATTATTACTAGCATTGGAATTACAACAGACTGGGCGACAACTGGAACACCCAGGCTTAGTTATGAAACATCGTGGATAGGTAATACTATTGGCAGTGGAAATCTGCGGGTACAAAACAATATTGAGGCAATGTATGTTACCCCCGATGGCACAGTCTATACCAATAGTCATTGGGATGAGGCGGGAATGGAGGCAGCCATATATAAAGATGGTAAGGTTATTGGTGCCATTGGGGATACTCACGGCTGGAGTCGTGGAGGTGGCATAGCTGTAACAGCAAATAGTAAATATATTTACCTTGCCATGACTCAGGGATCGAAGGGTAAAACCAATGAAGATTATCCCCCTGAAGGAACAACTTGGCATTGCGTTAGACGCTATGACTTGTCGGGAAAACCTGCGCCGTTTTCTGATGGGCGTGGCTGGGATAAAAGTATGTTGATTACTAGTACTAAAAGTGAAGTCACTGGATTAGCAACTGTAGGAAGTGAGTTGTATGTGAGTGATTTTGCTGCTAACCGCATTCGTGTTTATGATACTGATACGATGAAGGAAGTACGCAGCTTTACTGTTGCCAATCCGGGAGCAATAACTATTGATCCACAAAAAAATCTGTGGATTATTCAAAGCAAAAATGGTAGTAATCCTGCCAAAATTCTACATTATTCCCAGAGTGGAAAGCAATTGCCCCAACAGATTGCAGATATCGTTGAACCAACTGCGATCGCAATTGATCGTCAAGGTAAGCTGTTAGTGGCAGAAAATGGCCCACGTCAGCAAATGTTGATTTATGACATCAAAGATCAGCCGGTGCAGACGGGTAGTTTTGGCAGTAAGGGCGGTATCTATACAGGAGTTCCTGGTGAAGTTCAAGATTTGAAACTTTACGGACTTACCGGAGTCGGTACAGATGCTTCTGGTAATATCTATATAAATAGTGATGGTTTCAACAAATCGGGAACAGATTTGCGGAAATTTTCGCCATCGGGAAAACTAATGTGGCGATCGCTGGGATTGATATTCGTCGATAATGCAGATGCCGATCCTCAAACTGATGGTGTAGATTTATTTACCAAACAAGAACACTATTTCATGGATTATAGTAAGTCTGCTGGTAAGCAATGGACTTACAAAGCCTACACCTTAAATCCTTTTAAATATCCTCAAGATCCCCGTCTGCATACATCGCCAGATGGAACCTTTGTTCGCCGCATCCTAGGGAAGCCGTTCTTGTTCCTCACAGATATGTATAACAGCTTCCTGCAAATATATCGTTTTAATCCAGCCACAGATGGTAAAATTGCTATCCCCGCCGGAATGTTTGTCGGTAGCAATGGCGCAGATAAACCCTTTCTCACCGGAAATTGGCCACCCCATCAACCACAACAAGGGGAATGGATCTGGCGCGATCGCAACGGGAATGGCAAATTTGAAAATAACGAATATGATACCAGCAAAGATTATCCCTATATCGGCGGATGGTGGGTAGACAGCAAAGGAGATGTTTGGAAAGCTTTGCGAACACAAGATGGCATTCGACACTATCCTTTACAGGGAATAGATGCTAAAGGCAACCCCATCTACAACTATAGTTCGATAGAAAAGCAAACTACTCCCAACATATTTAACGACTTGCGGCGGCTCGAATATTTCCCCCAAACAGATACGATGTATTTGTCAGGCTTCACAGTAGATCACCCTGCATTCGGTGACGATACTGGAGTTGCTGGATCTGAGATTGCCCGTTTTGACAATTGGAGTAAAGGAAATCGTAGTCCCCGTTGGCGAATTGTGATACCTTACGACACCACAGGCAAACGTGAAGTATCTACGGCGGCCATGAGTGTGGCGGGAGATCATGTATTTGCCGTGACAGTCAAAACCGCAGAAGTATATGTCTATAATGCCAAAACGGGAGCGCAAATACAACAGTTAAAACCAGGCCCAGAAGTTGGCGGTGAAAGTGGCTGGATTGATATACCCTATGGTATCCGTGCTTTTCGTCGTTCAAGTGGTGAGTATCTAGTATTTGTAGAAGAAAATTGGAAAGGAAAAGTGATTATGTATCGGCTGGCGCGGTGAGCATTTACAGTAATAAGAAGGTAATTAAGCCTCCCTTTTTAAGGGGGGTTGGGGGAATACTTGTCGGGTTTTGGGGAAAAGGGGAAGGGGAAAAGGGAAAGAAAAAACCT
>CAZZZY010000754.1:0-3446 GCA_964658545.1 uncultured Acetobacteraceae bacterium
TTTCTCTTAAGAGCCTTTCTCGCTCTTGGGTTTCTTCCTCTACCCTCTCCCTCTCAAGTTTGATTAATTGCTGCTCAACTCGTCCACAGTAAAAATCCAAAGCCTTACCCGTCGCGGCTCCAGTAACTGTACCACCGACTAGAAAGATGAGTCCGGTTTTCCAACCTTCAATCGGGCTACCGCTCCACTGCAAACTTTTTTGATTCAACCACACCAGCACAGAAAAGACAGAAATTCCAACTACTGTATTGATCAGAGCAAAAACTCTTGGTGTCATTTCAGTCTGGCGGAGAATTAGCCACTGCCCCAGCCAGAGTATTGCACCAACAATCACCGCAGCGATGGCGCTCATGACAATATTATCTGGGAACTTGAAGGGATCAAGTCTCATGTTAATAATCAGTGGAACAAATATGAACGCACAGAGGAGAAAGCCGATCAATAGGCTAGCAGCGCTCATCAGACTCCAGTAGCGACCGAGATAACCAAGGCGGAATTCCAATATCCACTCAAGGAATGGAAGCAAAGTGAAGTAAAACGCAATTCCTGCACTGATGTAATCGAGCATTGGACTAACCTAAGACGAATTGAAGCGATTATTGCTCAAAGGTTTCTCGCTCCCGGCGATCGCCTAGCCAATAAATACCCCATGTAAAGCATAGGTGGGCTTAAATACCTATTATCTACCATACTTTACATGCAGTAGAGTTTAGACTTTCAGACCAGCAGCGATCGCACTTTGCACTGACCAAGCTAAATGTTCTTGGCTCAACGAATCTCGGATAAGCCAAAAAACTTGATTCATTGAGTCAGCAGTGCGGAGATTGCCTGATTTGTAGTAATTCAGGCATCGAAGTTAAGAATATTTGTATGTTAGGTTGAAGGTAAGGAATTGGAGAAGCGGTTACAAAACAGTTGTCAGTGATAAATATCTATGTATTATGAACCTAAATTGTCTATTAATTCTTCTATAACTAAACTTTTGGTTTCTTCGGGTAAATAATCAAAGACTTTTTTTAAAAATTCTGGAGACGCATTTTGAGCAAACCAGTCATCACTAGGATTTTCTTGAATATTCAAAAAATACTTTAACCGTTCTTCTACAGCGTCTTTATCTGGTTTATCTAATTGTCCAATTCTATCTAACCAATTGGCTGATGAATCTTTGAAGCAATTAGCATCAACAGTACATATTTGATGAACTAAAGCGTATGAACTTTTATCGTAACCGTTCACGGGGGGAGATAATTTACTACAAAGCCTCAAAACTTTGTTCAGCAAGCTTTTTAGCCGATTTAGTTTCATTGACTGACTATGCCCTTAGTGGTTAAAGACGATTTTCTTGGCAGTATAGAACTTTGGGTTATTAAGATAATCAGTAAAAAATCTAATCTAGGCTAGTTTTCGTGCTGATTTCATTGAATTTCATATTGGACATTTTTTTGTACCCCCCGTGAACGGTTACCTTTTATCAAGACCATTTCTACTTGTAGAGTTAATTGGATATGTGGTTGGTAAACCGTTAAATGTTGCTTGGGAAGTCAGAGGAATAACGGAAAACGTTGCTATATATCCAGATTCATCTTGAAATTGATCGCTTGTCCAGATGATATAAGGATGTATCCCTCTGAAAACCCTACTTGAATTAATATTCTCAGTGCAAGTTTGACATTCTACTTCACCTGGCTCATTTAAATTATAAATATGGACATGACCCAGTTTGCAACGAAGAGATACCCTATAGGGATTTATGGAATAGATCCAACCTTGTCTAGGTCTTTGTCCAGCCACTTTACAATCCTAATTCACTGACTAATTTTTCTCTTTCTGCTTGTAAGTTAAGTCTAGCTTTTTCTTCTGGTCGATGGGTATTTTGTGCTTCCACCATTGGAGCAGTGCTATATACATAATCTAGTAACTGATTCAGTTTATCTGAGCCTGCCCACTCTCTACGAATATTATCCAGTACAAACTTAATACTGATAGGTATGTCCAAATCATCTGCCTGAGCAGCTTGATTCACAGGTCTAATATATGTTGCATTATACTGAGACTCTTGAATAATCTCTTTCCCATTCATTTCATTTAAAGCAGCATCTATACCCTCATTCCAAGGGCCAAATTGATAATAACACCAATCTAGAGCAGTCAGCTGCTTTCCTGTCCACTTAACAGAGTAAAGATCAGCTAAATACAAAAACTTGATTAGCTGTGTTTTTGTAATATACCCTTTTGTCGCGTAGACAAAATATTTTATTAGTTTATCCAACATGACCTTTCTCTCTGTTAACTGCCACAAAATAGTCTAATTAATGAACAAATATAAATGTATATAAAGATTCATAATCCTTTTTATTTAATAAAATATAAAGGTTTTATCCAATGTTTCTATCGGTTAATTATAGTTGTTTTTTTGCAATTTTTAACACTTTTTGGCTTACTCATCGTAGGCCACAATATATTTGTACTAATACAATAGTACACGATTAATGTAACCGACACAATCTTTGACTAAAATCTCATGTGTTGTGAGTGTCTCATGGACTTGTCGCATCTCGCTGAATAACCTTTTGCTACTTTACCATTTCCGTAGATGACACCAAGCACCTTTGACACCAAGCATTCACCCACAATCTTGGAACTTTGAACCTTGACGCACGGTTGGGGTATTCTGAAAGTAAGCTTAATTTCTGGCGATTGCATTTTTATTAAATTCGCGGAAAACCCCATCCGTCTACAGTTCAGGGGATGGATAGCGGTCTACGGAGCGGAGCGCAGTTGATATCCAAAGCTTTGATATGAATAATTCAGGCAGAAGGTAGAAGGTCAATTACAGGGGATTCTGACAAGAACAGTAATTGTAGACCGCTAAATCTACGATTTAGCGGGGATCTTAAAGCCAAGTTAGCAAGGCAAAAAGGCAAAATTTAAAACTTATTCTTTCCTCCAGCAAGAACTTCCCTCTGCATTCTGCCTTGCCGGAGGCAGATAAATCTATCTTTGTAAGTCTACTTGTTGCGTTTGAGATTTAGCTAATATTTTATCAATTTGAGTATTAACATCTTCAAAAGTTTGCAAGATCTGTGGAGTTAGTTTATTAGTCTGCACTTTGCCAGATTGCAAGTTTAAAATTACCTCTCCATCTTTCTGCGAAATAATTAAATCCCTCTGCTGGGTATTGAAAGCCAAGTCATAAATCTTTCCTTGGACTTGAGTACCATTTTCATCAGACTTACCCCAAACCATGCCAATCCTTTGAGCAATTTGAGTCAACCGACTTATGGCTTCAAGTTCAAATGTATCTTGATTCATTACTGTCAACGCTTGGGCTGATAATTGCTCACCAGCTTTAAACCCATTTGCCACTTCTAAAATGCGTTTTTTGTAATTCTCCGACTTCCCTAACTTATCTGCGGCATTGTACCAATTTCTCAAGTCATCAATAG
>CAZZZY010000755.1:0-3437 GCA_964658545.1 uncultured Acetobacteraceae bacterium
GAACAACTTCTAGATTACGGTATACATCCTAGCCCCTGGTGTGATTTTCTGCGGTAAATGTAAATGTGTCATTCTTCACACTTACCAAATAGACATCTTTACGTCTACGTAAAAAAAAACAGAAGTTTTGCAGACGAAATTATGTAGATTTTGACTACATAGCTTATAATGATAGGTTTATCATCATATTTTTTATAGCTTCAATCAATCTGACAATTCAGGTTATGTGGAAAAGCTAACGATTAACCTAACCCCCTTCCCGACGCGGGAAGAGAGACTTAGAGAGAGGTTTTCCATATACCATGAAAAGTCAGTTCAATCAATAGGCTGTTATGCTCTTCCCAAGAAAGCCAAACAAGTTTGTAGAGAATTGCGGCACAAAGTATTTAAATATGTTGTTAAACATTTGTAAACTGTTAGCAGCCGAGTAGCCGCGTGTCACATCTTGTTAAGGAATTATCATGAGACAACTTGTTATCGTTGAGCGCGTATGCCTCATTGGTCATATCGTGTCAAAAGCCTTTGGACTGGTAGGGATGCTACTGGTCATACCTAATGCCGACATAGTTTTAAATTTATCTCAGGTTGGAGAAACTGCCATACAGTTAAGTATGGCTGGCGGTGGTGTAGTTGATATCATTTTGGGGACAATAGCTGTCTCTATTTATGCTTACCGGACACTGGGATTGGGAACTTGGCTAGCATTTATGCTGCCGGCTATATTTATTTCTTTGGGGAGTGAACTACTGGGAACCAGCACAGGTTTTCCATTTGGTGATTATAGCTACTTGAGTGGCTTGGGTTATAAGATTGCGGGGCTAGTTCCTTTCACAATTCCTTTATCTTGGTTCTATGTTGGGCTGTCGTCTTATTTAATTGCGAGAACTGGTTTGAAAGTGGCTCAAAAACCCAGTTGGGGTCGTCATATTGCGGCTATAGCTGTTGGTGCTTTACTCTTCACTTGCTGGGATTTTGCTCTTGAACCAGCTATGAGTCAAACTTCTCTACCTTTCTGGTATTGGGAACAACCAGGGGCTTTCTTTGGGACACCTTACCAAAACTATGCAGGTTGGTTTGGCACTAGCGCCCTGTTTATGAGTGTAGCAGGCTTGTTATGGAGAAATACATCGATTAAATTAGAGCGATCGCAACTCAATCTCCCCTTAGTCGTTTATTTAACTAACTTTGCCTTCGCCGCCGGATTAAGTTTGGCTGCTGGGTTCTCCATTCCTGTATTACTCGGCTTATTTCTTGGTGTGGTTCCCGCCGTGGCGCTATGGTTAAGGAGTTCAACCACACCTACTCAAGTTGCTGTTGAAGCAGTAAGCAAAGAAGTATCAGTAGCAAAGGTTGAAGTTGCCTTGAAATAGGCTTAGAGATTGGGCAGGGGGCGGAGGGGCGGAGGAGCGGAGGGGTACGAGAAGAATAACAATGCCCCATGCCCCATGCCCATTTATTTTGTATAGTCACAATTTTAATTGATAAGTATTTTGACAACAGTAGACAACGCTTTGATAGTAGAAAGCGCCATATCCCTTTTATTGCTACTTATCCAAGTACCAGCAACGGCAATTTTGTTTTCGCGTCTGTTAAAGGGGCCAAAACGCCTTCCCCCAATAAAACCGCAACAGCCAACGCCGGAGCTTTTGGGTAAGGTTAGCGTCGTCGTTCCCACATTGAACGAGGCACTTCGTATTAGCCCTCTATTAGCTGGTTTAAGTCAGCAAAGCTACGAAGTTCGGGAAATTATTGTTGTAGACAGCAACTCCACTGATGGTACACCCGACTTGGTAAAAGCGACACAGCAGAAAGATCCGCGCTTTCGCGTGATGACAGATGATCCCTTACCCTCTGGTTGGGTAGGGCGGCCTTGGGCGTTGCATAACGGTTTTTTATATAGTTCTCAGGCTAGTCAGTGGTTTCTGGGGCTTGATGCTGATATTGAACCACATCCTGGCTTGGTTGCTGGTTTGCTAAAAACGGCCGAAGCACAAGGTTATGACTTAGTTTCCCTTTCACCCCAGTTCATTCTCAAATATCCAGGAGAGTGCTGGCTACAACCGGCTTTGTTGATGACTCTGCTTTACCGATTTGACCCGGCTGGAATCAATGCAGAGCAGCCAGAACGAGTGATGGCAAATGGACAGTGTTTTTTGTGTCGTCGCTCTGTTTTAGCTGCTGTGGGTGGTTACAACAGTGCAAGTGGTTCTTTTTGTGATGATGTCACCTTGGCACGAAATATTGCTATTCAAGGGTATAAGGTGGGTTTTTTAGATGGCGCAAAGGTGCTAAAGGTAAGGATGTATGAAGGGGCGATGGAGACGTGGAACGAATGGGGGCGGAGTCTCGACCTCAAAGATGCAACTTCTCGTTCGCAATTGTGGGGAGATTTATGGCTTCTTACATCTGTTCAAGGTCTACCCCTTTTAATTACCCTCACTTTATTGTTGATTTCTCCCTCACTCCCATACTCCCCCACTCCCCCCTTCCTCCTGCTGGGACTGAATTTATTCTTGGTGGTGATTCGCTTTGCGATGCTAATTGCGATCGCATCTTCATATGATCGCAAAACCGCTAAAGGCGGTTGGTTATTCTGGCTTTCCCCTTTAGCTGATCCCTTAGCTGTGCTGCGAATCTTCTTATCTGCGTTCCGCAAGCCACGCGAGTGGCGAGGACGCAAATATATATAGTGACGCGGTGTGCAACTTTCTCTCAGACCTAACCCCCAACCCCTTCCCTACTAGGGTTGGGGAGCAAGAATCAAAGCCTCTCTCCCTTTGGGGGAGAGGAATGGAAGCGGGGTTCTAAGGATAAGTTGCACATAGCGTTATAGTGGGAATTGGGAATTCCCTACTCCTCTTCACCTCCCACTTGATCCCCGCGTTCCAGTTCCCAAAGAATTTGATTTCCTTCACGGCGTACCCGTGACACTATCCAGTTTCGCCAGCGCCATTGATCTCCCCGACTGGTAACAGCGCTGGCGTGGACATCCATCAAGTCTGCTAACTCAGAACTGGTGATTAAGTAGCCTTTTTCTGAAATTTCGTCAGCGATACGTAGAGTTTCTATCAAGCTGCGGAGTTGCGAAACCCTCATTTCTGGCGGTTTTTCATCGGTTGTGGCCGCAGTTGGCCCGGTTGATGGTTCCATAACGGTTATTTCTGATGCAGAAGTACTGATTTCTTGAGGACTTTGGTTAATTATTCTAGAGTTTTTTTCATAATCAGCTACTTTTGCTACATTGAGTTCATTTGTGGAAGGTAAAGATTGATAAGAATTTGTAGGAGCCAATTGTTGTAGTGAAGGGATTTTGCCACTAGCATAGCTGCGAGCGATCGCATCACAACGTTCGTTACCTATGTTACCAGAATGTCCCCTGACGTGTTCCCATTTTACCTGTTGAGTATTGAGTTCATCAAGAGTTTCCAAAAGCTCTT
>CAZZZY010000756.1:0-3437 GCA_964658545.1 uncultured Acetobacteraceae bacterium
CTTTTTACTTTTGCCAAGTTGTACTAGTGTTTACCTGGCTGGGAATCCCAATAAAAAACATTTCCAGGTTATACCTGGAAACGAAATTTTAAATCGGTGTTTATCTCTAAGTTTGATTTTCTCTATTAGTGCATTTCGTCGTATTCTGGGGCTTCAACTCGTCTTGCTTCCATCCGCGAAGCAGGCAGAAACTCAGCGCGACGGACTGGAACCAAGGGTGGTGTATTTCCTTGGTAGGGGTGAATCACTTGCACAGTGCGGGCTGGACGTTGCCGTGGTGAGAACAAAGCCAATACCCCTGCGACGACAACACCGCCACCAATAGTCAGAGTTGCGCCTCCCACAGCCCAAAGCATGGGTGAAGACCACCAGGAGGTTTGCGGCTGGAATGCTGCTACTTTTTGTTGGTTATACTGCTGGGCTTGTTGCCACTGCTGCTGAGTATTGAAATTTTGAACTTGGCCTTGGAGTTGTTGATTTTGCACTCTCAGCTGTTCATTGTCGTTTTTTAAACGCTCCAACTGCATCTGCGTGTTCAACTTCTCCATCTCTAGGCGCTGGTCAACATTGGCAGCAGTCGGTGGCTGACTAGTGGGATACATTGGTTGCCCATAAGGGCCGTAAGGATACATTTGTGGCTGTATTCCCGGCGCTACTACAGTCCCTGGCATTTGCGGAGCAACAGCAAAGTTAGATTGTAGGGGGGTATTTGTTCCTTTGAGCAATACGAGAGCCGCCAGCCCAGCTACGGCGACCCCGCCGATAAAAGCCATACTCTCACTCATCGCCTTTGCTCCTCAATTGCGACGTAACTATAACCATTTGCGACTGACTCACTCTCACACTCACACTCATAAATTATGCCTACTTGACTTCACATAATACTCAAACTATAAGCGACCGAATCAGCTAGTTTTTTTACATCATGATATCTGATGTTAATATTCAAAACCATAATGGTCAAATTGTCTACCAAATAAGGTTAGAAAAACTACGCTGTTATACTTTTTAATCTACTTTCTCCCTCTAATCAAGAGGAGTATTTGTACTGGTATTAGTCGTCTTGATGGCAGCCTTGAGACTTTGGCAAAATTGGGCGATCGCATTTAGTCCTTGCTCTGGTGAACCTTGGGCTAACTGTTTCACGAAAGCACTACCCACGATCACGGCATCTGCGCCCCATTCCCTTACCTGACGAGCTTGTGCAGCTTCGGAGATCCCAAAACCTACACCGATGGGTTTCTCAGTCACACCACGAATTTGTTTGAGTAAACCAGACACGCGGTTTTCCACTTGCGATCGCATTCCTGTAACCCCTGTGACGCTGACTAAATAAATAAATCCTTGGGAAGAATGAGCGATCGCTTCGATCCGTTCAGCAGAACTGGTGGGAGCTACCAATAAGGTGACATCAATTCCCATCTCCTTAGCTGGTTGGAGCAAGCCTGCTGCTTCTTCCAATGGCAAATCAGGTACTACCAATCCTGCTACCCCCGCCGCCGCAATTGAAGAGAGAAATTTTTCAATTCCCCGGTGCAAGATTGGATTGTAGTAGGTAAATAGGATGATAGGCGATCGCAGTTTCGGAGTAATCCCTTGCAACATTTCTAGCACCTGCTCCAGCTTTATCCCCCTTTGCAGGGCGCGGGTAGCAGCAGCTTGAATAACTGGCCCATCAGCCAGAGGATCGGAATAAGGTATGCCCAGTTCAATCATGTCGGCTCCACTGTGATCTAGAATCTGCAACGCTTTTGCTGTTGTTTCTAAATCTGGATCGCCAGCAGTAATAAACGGAATCAGAGCGCACTCACGATTCCGCCCAAGGGTTTCAAAGCAATCAGAAATCGCAGTCATTTAGTCAAGTGTTAATAGTTCAGTGGTCATTGGTCAGTGGTCATTAGCTTTAGGCAAGTTACAAATTACAACTGACCAATGATAACTTTACACCTGAGATTGCTCTTCTTGTTCTATTTCAGCTTGAATTCGTGCTAGTTCTTCTGGAGTCAGCTCATCTAGCCGCTTTTGCAGAAAGTCTTGCTCATACTGTTCCCGTTGTTGGTGGTAGGTCATTTTTTGTCCCACTGCACGGAAAAAATAGGTCGCTAACCAACCAATTAAGCCACTGACTAGTAAGACTTGGCTCCATATACCAGCTTTCTGATTATCCAAGCCGACTAACTGCAATCCTAAGTATGCCAAGCCGCCAGCAATAAAAACACCAAAGCCAATTCCAATAGCGTCAATCCGTCGCATGAGAGTTATGACCTACCAATCTCGTTAAACTTGAATTTGTCGCCGTTGGGGTCGGAAATTTACAAACGGCGATAGAACCAACAAACCTGGAAAGAAGAAAAACACCAAAAAGTACATCAAGACACGCTCGATGGAGCTAGCGACATACCAACGCTGCTTTAGGTACAGCAAGACAGTGATCGGGATTACCAGAAGGTAAGCTCCAGCCAAAACCAGATACAGCAGGGCGACAATCATAACTTTCAAGTCTTAAGCATCTGTTTTCCATCATAGGCTGAACAGCCAAAGTGAGGGAAGTATAGTCATGATGCTTTCACCATAACTACCCCAGAATTTTTTATATCCGGATTGGTTGATAAAAGATAATTTTATGCTATTATCGTAATTCTGCTAGCAAATGAATGCTTTAGTCAGACAAAATCGAAAATTCATCCAGGTTGATTGCGGGGAAACAAGGAAAACTTACAATTTTGGGAAACAATCGCACAATCTGAAAAAATATTTTCAATCTAGTTGGACAAAAGACACAATTGATGGTGGAATAGATAAGGGGGTATTTGCTGCCTCCAAAAAATAACTAGATTTATACTAGTTAATTGCCAAACACCTGCGGGGGTGTGGCGGAATGGTAGACGCTACGGACTTAGATAACTGAGCCTTGAAGGAGAAATCCCTCAAGTGGAAGCTCTCAAACTCAGGGAAACCTAAATCTGGTGACAGACATGGCAATCCTGAGCCAAGCCCAAAAATTTTAGATTTGCGATTAGTCTTAAATTCAAAATCTAAAATCCAAAATTACGGGAAGGTGCAGAGACCCGACGGGAGCTACCCTAACGTGAAGTCGAGGGTAAAGGGAGAGTCCAATTCTCAAAACCTGATTTGGCGATTGCCAGCAAGTAGCAGTGAAAACTGCGGGAGAATGAAAATCCGTTGACCGTAAAAGGTCGTGTGGGTTCAAGTCCCTCCACCCCCACTAAAAACCTAAAATACCGAAAAGCTTCAAGTGAAGTCATGGGCGGGTTGTATCTAATCATAGATCAGTCCGCCCATATAGTTATGTATGTATAGTCTTGGATTGTTAGCAAGATAGTTAAGGAAGCAAAGAGAGCAAGGGTTTTAGCCCAAAACACTTGTAGAGACGGCGATTTATCAACCCAAAATTTTTGCCAGTAGCCCTTAACCCA
>CAZZZY010000757.1:0-3433 GCA_964658545.1 uncultured Acetobacteraceae bacterium
CAAATCTTATGACCCAGAAAATTCTGATTGTTGACGATGAACCCAATATTTTGATTTTGATGGAACAAGCCTTAGAAGCATTAGAAGACGAGGGTGTTGAACTTCTAACTGCTAGAAATGGAGAAGAAGCTCTCGAAACTATTAAAGCTGAAAAACCAAATCTAGTTTTTCTCGATGTGATGATGCCTAAAATGAACGGTCTGGAAGTCTGTCACATTGTTAAACATGACCTGCAAATGACTGACATCTACATTGTGATATTGACAGCTAAGGGACAGGAATTTGATAAACAAAAAGGAATTGAGGTTGGTGCAGATTTATATCTAACTAAACCATTTCGACCCAAAGAAGTACTTGAAAAATCAATGCAGGTGTTGGGCTTTTGAGGAAAATTTTGAATGCTTTTCACCTGCTTTGGCACTACTTCGTTGCTGGATCAACGGTTAACAGTACTCATGTCAGGGTAACGCTGACCTGCTGCTACACCTTTTGGTGCAACTGCTTCTAGTCGATTCAACTCTTGTTCAGTCAGGGTAATTTCGGTAGCTGCAACATTCTCCTCTAAGTAGGTACGGCGTTTTGTCCCAGGAATTGGGACAATATCTTCTCCTTGAGCGAATAGCCATGCTAGTGCAAGCTGACTAGAAGTTACTCCTTTTCCGGTGGCGATCGCTTTCACTTGCTCGACTAATTGCAGGTTCTTATAAAAATTCTCACCTTGAAAGCGAGGAGCATTTCTGCGATAGTCATCAGGTGCTAGATCGTCAGGGCTGGCGATCGCACCAGATAAAAACCCTCTTCCTAATGGGCTATAGGGAACAAACCCAATTCCTAATTCCCGCACAGTAGGTAAAATTTCATCCTCTGGCTCTCGACTCCAAAGCGAGTATTCTGTTTGCAGGGCCGCAATGGGATGAACTGCCACAGCCCGCCGAATCGTCGCCGGAGCAGCCTCTGAAAGCCCTAAATAACGCACTTTTCCCAGCTTTACTAACTCCGCCATTGCTCCTACAGTATCCTCAATGGGTACGGTTGTATCTACCCGATGTTGATAATACAGGTCAATCACTTCCACTCCTAGACGTTTGAGCGAGGCATCGCAAGCTTGATGGACATATTCGGGTTTGCCATTAACCCCTTTAAAACCACCATCTTCAGTGCGGACATTGCCAAACTTAGTTGCTAATACTACTTTATCTCGGCGGTCTTTAATGGCTTTGCCTACTAATTGCTCATTAGTAAAGGGCCCATACATATCAGCAGTATCAAGAAAATTAACTCCAAGTTCCAATGCTCGATGAATTGTGGCGATCGCTTCAGTTTCATCACGACCACTATAAAACTCAGACATTCCCATACAACCAAGTCCGATAGTTGAAACTTCTAACCCAAGTTTCCCTAGTTTTCTGGTTTTCATCAAATAATCTCCTAGTCAGTAATTGGTCAGAGAAAATCAACTCTTTCAGCATTATCTCTTTCCCTATCACTCAGTCATCTACACTTAGAAGTATTTACTGATAAAAGGCTCCCCTGCTGATTTAGAAGGTAATTCTGGGAAACCTTAATTTGTGAGGGCGAGAGGCTTTTGCCAGAAGGAACTAGAATTAGGAAACACCTAGCTGGATTCTTCTGACTTTTGAAATTAGGAGTGCATGTGTGCCAAAATCCCCTAAATATTTGCTGATTGGCTCAACCGAGACTTATAGCGGTAAATCTGCAACTGTTCTGGGTTTGTCTCATCAGCTACAGCAAAAAGGACTGGATATTACCTACGGTAAACCGCTCGGTACGTGTCTAAATTCGTCTAGTGGAACCGTAATTGAGGAAGATGTTCAATTCATCGCTCTTAGCCTCAATTTGCCGGAAAACCGTGTTGCACCTACAATGCTGGCTTTGGATGAACTCAATGTGCAAAAGCGCTTACGAGGGGAAGACAAAACCGATTATCAGCAGTCCCTAATGCAGCAATATTTACAAATGTCCCAAGGAGATTTAGTGTTACTGGAGGGGCCTGGTGATTTTTCCGAAGGAAGTTTGTTTGACTTGTCTTTGCTGCAAATGGCTGAAGTATTGGATGCTGGTGTGCTGTTAGTAAGCCGCTATAAATCCTTGGTTTCGGTTGAGGCACTATTGGCTGCTAAAGGGCGTGTGGGCGATCGCTTGATGGGAGTTGTCATCAATGATATCCCAATCACCCAACTAGAAGCGGTTGACACTCTCTTGCGTCCGTTTTTGGAACAGCAAGGGATTCCCGTGCTAGCAATGCTGCCCAATAGCGATTTGCTTCGTAGTATCAGTGTTGGTGAACTGGTGAAGCAGTTAAAGGCTGATGTTCTTTGTCGCAACGATCGCATGGATTTATTGGTGGAAAGTCTAGCAATTGGAGCGATGAATGTCAACTCTGCTGTCAAATATTTCCGCAAACGCCGAAATATGGCAGTTGTAACAGGAGGCGATCGCGTGGAAATTCAGCAAGCTGCTTTGGAAACTTCCACCCAATGTCTAATTCTCACCGGGCAACTACCACCGCCACCTTTCATTCTCAGTCGTGCTGAAGAACTAGAAATCCCCATTTTATCTGTTGACTTAGACACCCTCACCACTGTTGAAATTGTTAACCGCACTTTCGGACAAGTCCGCCTCCACGAACCGATTAAGGTTCACTGCATTCGCCAGTTAATGTCTGAGCATTTTGACATTGACCGCCTGTTATCTAAACTGGGTTTAACTCCCGCAGCAGCATTGTCTTAGATTCATGAGTGTGACAACTCCTGTAATCAAGCAATGGAGTTATTGAACCAAACAGTCGAAAAATTGTAGCAATGTCCAATTTAAGTTTTCTTCGCACCTACACGCTGTTTGGTAAAATATCTGGGTCGTTTAATCGGATTATGTCTATCTTTGAGCCAATCAACAGACCTTATTAAACTCGATACATTAGCGCAAGAACTGGCGACAATCCAGCAAACGGGTTCCAAAAGAATCGCCTTGTTGGGTTCTCGTCACGTTCCGATTACGCATCAGAATCTGATTGAAATGATGACTTATGCCCTAGTTTTATCGGGTAATCGCATCATTACTTCTGGTGCTACAGGTACAAATTCAGCGGCCATCAAGGGAGCAACGCGGGCTGATGCAAATTTGTTGACGGTGATTCTACCCCAAAGCCTGGAACGCCAGCCTTTGGAATCACGCCAGCAACTAGAACAGGTAATGCATTTAGTGGAAAATCCCAGTAATGATAATCTGTCCCTTGCTGAAGCTAGTTACCTGTGCAACAAGGAGATTGTCTCCCGTTGCCAGCAACTGATCTGTTTTGCGTTTCACGACAGCCGCACATTGTTACAAACTTGTCAAGATGCAGAAGAACAAAGAAAAGTGGTAACGCTTTTCTACTTTGATTAGTCATTTGTCATTTGTCTTTTGTCATTTG
>CAZZZY010000758.1:0-3428 GCA_964658545.1 uncultured Acetobacteraceae bacterium
TAATGCCCAATTAAAGATAAATTTAATCCCTGACGGGCATTGGTAGCGAAAAAACTTTGTGATGCTACGCGATCGCATCAATTTACACGCTTGCAAACAATTCCATCAATAGTTACACTTTTTAAAACATTCTCATTTTTTGCTTGGCGGTGGCTACCCTACAAGGTAAACCTCCCGAAGCGAGTAAGCATTGCCAAAGCACCCACGCTGTCTGACTTATAAGACTAACTGTGGTAGTACCTTGGCTCTGGCAATAACAAAAAACAAGAGAGAGTTTTCTGAGTGGCGAATTTCGTTTCTTAGAATCTCAGTAAGAAAATTGCTTTGTAAACTAACTCATCGAGGAGGAGCGTAGTCGATGGGACTACCTTGGTATCGAGTACATACAGTCGTTCTGAATGATCCAGGGCGGCTGATTTCTGTACACCTGATGCACACAGCCTTAGTAGCAGGCTGGGCTGGTTCGATGGCACTCTACGAACTAGCTGTTTTTGACCCTAGCGATCCGATTCTTAACCCGATGTGGCGACAAGGGATGTTCGTCCTGCCCTTCATGTCACGTTTGGGCGTTACCCAATCTTGGGGTGGTTGGAACGTTACTGGTGGCCCTGCAACTGATCCTGGCTTCTGGTCATTTGAAGGCGTTGCTGCGGCTCACATTGTTCTTTCGGGTCTTTTGTTCTTAGCTGCCGTATGGCACTGGGTTTACTGGGATTTGGAACTCTTTAGAGATCCCCGCACTGGTGAACCGGCTCTCGACTTGCCAAAAATGTTTGGCATTCACCTGTTCTTATCTGGTCTACTTTGTTTTGGCTTTGGTGCTTTTCACGTCACCGGACTATTTGGGCCGGGGATATGGGTTTCTGACGCTTATGGTATAACTGGGGCTGCCCAGGCAGTAGCACCAGAATGGGGCCCAGATGGTTTTAACCCATATAACCCTGGTGGCATTGCGGCTCACCACATTGCTGCTGGTGTTGTTGGTATTATTGCAGGCTTATTCCACCTCACAGTTAGACCCCCCGAACGGCTCTACAAAGCCCTACGGATGGGGAACATTGAAACAGTACTTTCTAGCAGTATTGCAGCAGTCTTTTTCGCTGCTTTCGTTGTTGCAGGTACTATGTGGTACGGTAACGCCGCCACCCCCATTGAATTGTTTGGCCCTACCCGCTATCAATGGGATCAAGGCTACTTCCGTCAAGAAATTCAGCGCCGAGTCCAAACTAGCGTTTCCCAAGGTGAAACTCTCGATCAAGCTTGGTCGCAGATTCCCGAAAAACTGGCTTTCTATGATTACGTCGGTAATAGCCCCGCTAAAGGTGGTCTATTCCGTACAGGGCCAATGGTCAAAGGTGATGGTATTGCCCAGTCTTGGCAAGGTCACGCCGTATTCAAAGATTCTGAAGGACGGGAATTGACCGTGCGTCGTCTCCCCAACTTCTTTGAAACCTTCCCAGTGGTTTTGACCGATGCAGATGGAATTGTCCGTGCTGACATTCCTTTCCGTCGGGCAGAATCTAAATATAGCTTCGAGCAATCTGGTGTCACCGTCAGCTTCTATGGTGGCAATCTGAATGGTAAAACCTTTACAGAACCAGCTGATGTGAAGAAGTATGCCCGGAAAGCTCAAGGCGGTGAAATCTTTGAATTTGACCGAGAAACCTTGAACTCTGATGGTGTATTCCGCACCAGTCCTAGAGGTTGGTTTACCTTTGGACACGCCGTATTTGCTCTGCTGTTCTTCTTTGGTCATCTCTGGCATGGTTCTCGGACAATCTACCGAGACGTGTTTGCTGGTGTTGATGCCGATCTAGAAGAGCAAGTTGAGTGGGGTCTGTTCCAGAAAGTGGGTGATAAGTCAACCCGCCGGAAGGAAGCCCTCTAATTTCAGTGCTGAGTGATGAGTGCTGAAATTAGAGTTAAGCTCTGAATCAGCATTCAGCACGGGCTAAACGCCCCGCTAGCGCTAATAGCACTCACAACTTAAATTACTGGCTGCATAGGCAGGAACTAATAATATGGAAAGCGTTGCGTACATCTTGATTTTTACTCTGTGTATAGGTACTCTCTTCTTTGCGATCGCATTCCGCGAACCCCCTCGCTTTGAGAAACCAAAAGATAAGTAGCTCCTATTACCAGACCTTTAAACAGATTCAATCTTAGTATCCGTTGCTACGATGCATCGTAGCAACGGATACTATTGTGTTTGTCCTTTCTTAGTTTTAACTACTAAGTAAATAACCAATCATTTTTATATTGTGATATAATTTCCAATCTTGGGAGTAGATATGTGTTAATACTAGCTTTTCTGCGCTAGGATGAAAAAGGATGTTTTGTGTAAGCCTGCCATAGAACTGCTTGCATAGTACATCACGCCTGTCACACAACCTTTACGGAGACTAGAACCAGGAACAAATCAGCATGGTCAATCAGAATTTAACCGCTACAGAAATTGGATTCACTCACGAAGATTTCGCTGCTCTACTTGACAAATACGATTATCATTTTAGCCCTGGTGATGTTGTCCCAGGAACCGTCTTCAGTATAGAGCCGCGCGGCGCTCTGATTGACATTGGTGCTAAAACCGCAGCATATATACCTATACAAGAAATGTCTATTAACCGGGTCGATGCCCCGGAAGAAGTCTTACAGTCAAACGAAACGCGGGAATTTTTCATCCTTACCGATGAAAACGAAGATGGTCAATTAACCCTTTCCATTCGCCGCATTGAATATATGCGGGCTTGGGAACGCGTGCGGCAGCTGCAAGCAGAAGATGCCACTGTCCGTTCTGGTGTGTTTGCAACCAATCGTGGTGGTGCATTGGTGCGGATTGAAGGATTACGTGGTTTTATCCCCGGTTCTCACATCAGTACCCGCAAACCTAAAGAAGAATTGGTAGGCGAAGAACTACCATTGAAATTTCTAGAAGTGGACGAAGAACGCAACCGCTTAGTTCTATCTCATCGTCGGGCGCTGGTTGAACGGAAGATGAACCGTCTAGAAGTCGGCGAAGTAGTTATTGGTACAGTTCGTGGTATCAAACCCTACGGTGCTTTCATCGACATTGGCGGCGTAAGTGGTCTACTACACATTTCTGAGATTTCCCACGAACATATTGATACACCTCATAGCGTCTTCAATGTCAATGATGAAGTGAAAGTTATGATCATTGACTTGGATGCAGAAAGGGGTCGCATTTCCCTATCTACCAAGCAGCTAGAACCCGAACCTGGTGACATGATTAAGAACCGGGATTTGGTTTACGATAAGGCAGAAGAAATGGCTGCTAAGTATCGTGAACAGTTGTTAGCCAAGCAACAAGGTGCTACGGCTGCGCCTGCTGCACCTGCGGAAGTTGTAGCAGAAGAAGAAATTCCACCAGCAGCAGAACTTGAAGACGAGATTCCACCCGCAGAGGAACT
>CAZZZY010000759.1:0-3422 GCA_964658545.1 uncultured Acetobacteraceae bacterium
ATCCAAAATATAAAATCCAAAATTTAAACGCCTACCTTGATTAACTCTACTTCCCGTCGTCTAGGTACTTCATGAATCATGAAATCATAAGCCATGTCAGTACGGGGAAAAATAGCCCGGGCTTCCTTGAGGAGATCCTTTAATTCCAAGGTATTGCCAGGAGCATAGCGAGGACTGAAATGACTCATAATCAGTCGATGTGCCCCAGCAGCTAAAGCTGTTTGCGCTGCCATTGTGGTTGTGGAATGCAAGCGCTGAAAAGCCATATCTGCATCTTGATGGGCAAAGGTTGCTTCGTGAATTAATACATCTGCATCATGAGCTAATTCCACTGCTCCATCACAATAAATTGTGTCTGTACAATAGGCAATTTTCCGACCAATTTCTGTAGGTCCGCATAATTGGGTGCCATCAATCACCCGTCCGTCGTCAAGGATAACAGTTTCACCACGCTTGAGTTGACCGTAAATGCGACCAGCAGGAATTTCTAACGCTTTGGCTTTTTCCACATCAAAGCGTCCTGTCCGGTCTTTTTCGGCTACACGGTAGCCGAAAGCTGTAATCCGGTGATGCAAATTACCGCAGCTAACGGTGAAGTCATCGTCTTCATAAATTACCCCTGGACGGATGGCGTGAACTTTGATCGGGTAAGAAAAGTGTGTGTAGGAGTAACGGGAGGCGGCTTGAATGTAGTCATTTAATCCAGGTGGACCATAGATATCAATTCGTTCCACATTACCAGCCAAGCCGCAAGTAGCAAGAAGTCCCATCAAGCCAAAGATGTGGTCGCCGTGCATATGGGTAATAAAAATTCGGGAAAGTTGACTGATTTTCAGTTCACTCCGCATAATTTGATGCTGGGTGCCTTCACCACAGTCGAATAACCACAGTTCTGCCCTTTGCGGTAATCTCAGGGCGACACTGGAAACATTGCGCGATCGCGTAGGTACACCGGAACTCGTCCCTAAGAATGTTATCTGCACAGCGTTCTTTAGTCTTCCTATTGCTTAATATTGCAGCTCTATTTTCTATAGTGACACGGTTATTGATTTATTTTTTTTCCAATGCTACTCATGGTGCGTTACAAAACTCGTTCAACTGTATTAGTGGCATGGGTAGTAATTCCTAACTCTTTTACCTTTGAGATTAACAAACTCAAAGCCTTTTTGCGTTTAAGCGTTCGCACCAGTAATTTACTACAGAATATAGAATTAGTTAGATTTGATGAACAGCTAGAGGCAGAGCTTAAAAACAGACTGGCATCCTAAAATCGCTCTTAATCCCTTACAAGGTAGGATAAAGCTCCACAAAGTACATCTGGGTTTTTAGTTTTGAGGGGTGTGGTGACTAACCTGGAATGGTCTAGTAGAGCGATCGCACTACAGCCACGCACTACCATAGAACTGCGATCGCTGACCAATGCCCAACAAAACCCATAGCGTTAGACAATCCAATCATGCATATAATCAGATTGCCTAACGCGACTCTCACTAGATCACAAACTTTGTGAACTACTGAATGCTATTCTTATCCTCCAAAAAAAGCAACCAACGACTAACTAACAACGACTGATTGTGTTTTAGCCGTTGCTTGGGTGCGACGCTCTTTCAAGTAGGAGAAAAATTCCCGTCCTTCACGCAGGCGGCGCACTAACATTTGGGGATCGGTGAGCATTTCACCGACAATTGGGATGATAGCTCTGGGACGGAAGTAGAACTTACGATACATCCTCTCAACTGCATCCTCAATCTCAGCACTGGAAAGATTTGGATATTGCAGTGTGGACATTTGAATTCCTGAAGTAGCAACTAAGGAATTGTTACTAAACCAATTATTTTCCTGTGCTTGACGATAAAGTTCTGTTCCGGGATAGGGGGCTGCGATGGAAACCTGAATTGTATGAGGACTAATATCGCAAGCAAAGCGGACTGTTTCTTCAATTGTTTTTTGGGTTTCGTCGGGTAAACCAATGATAAATGTGCCGTGTACGGTGATGCCAAGTTTATGACAATTTTCCATAAACTTCCGCGCTACTTCCAGCTTGATTCCTTTCTTAATTCCATCCAGAATTTGCTGATTGCCTGATTCAAATCCTACTAATAGTAGACGTAAGCCATTATCGCGTAATTGTTTGAGGGTATCATAGTCGAGATTGGCACGGGCGTTGCAACTCCAAGTCAGTTTGAGTCGCCGCAGGTGTTCGCTAATAGCGATCGCTCGCTGTTTGTCAATCGTAAAGGTGTCGTCATCAAACATATATTCTCGCACCTTGTCGCCGAAGATCGCTTTGGCTTCTTCCATCTCACGCCCAACGGCTTCGGGGCTTTTAGTGCGGTATAAGTGTCCACCGATTGTTTGCGGCCAAAGACAGAAGGTACATTTTGCCGGACAGCCCCGCCCAGTGTAAAAGGAAATATATGGATGCAGCAAGTAGCCAATAAAGTATTTTGTAATATCCAAATCGCGGTGATAAATCGGCAATACACTGGGCATCGAATCCCAATCGTGAATCAAGGGACGGTCTTGATTATGATGTATATTACCCTGGCGATCGCGGTAGCTTAGACCTGTGATTTCTTCCCAAGATTTACCCCCGGCTATTTCTTTGCAGGTATAGTCGAATTCGTGGCGACACACAAAGTCAATAATTGGGTTTTCAACCAGCGTTTGCTCTGGTAATACTGCTACGTGCGCTCCAATCAAGCCAATCTGGATATTAGGGTTTTGAGCTTTGATTGTCTCGGCACACTTCACATCATTAGGCAGCGAAGGCGTGCTGGTGTGCATGATAATTAGATCGTAATCTTTAGCAATTTCGATGACATCTTCTACTGTTTGACCATGTGGAGGTGCATCTATCAGCTTGCTACCAGGGACAAGGGCTGCGGGTTGTGCCAGCCATGTAGGATACCAGAAGGAAGTTATCTCACGCTTGGCTTGGTATCGTGAACCTGCTCCACCATCAAACCCATCGAAGGAAGGAGGACTGAGAAACAAAGTTTTTTTCATACTTTTTTAGAATAAAACCTAAAAGGCAGCATAGCCGATCCTAGTCCTAAATCATTCATAAAATTTTCTATTTCTCTGTCCTCTGCAAATTTTTTGCAGTGTCCAAATCCCCATCTTACGAACTACGAATTGTTGAAGGCGGCGCGGCGATCGCCAACTAAAGTTATCATCGCCAAAATACACTGCCCCAAAATTTCCTGATTCCTAATTCCAACTAGCTTACCGTGAGATTTCAGAAGTTTTTAACGTAAGATAGAAAACTTACCCTAAAAGCGCAACCTAATATTGGTTTGCAAATGACTATCTTGAAAATAGGGAATTGGGCATGGGGGAGGCAGTGCGGTCTTCTCCCAAGGGGAGACGGCAAAGCCGATGGGGTTTCCCCAAGTGGAGCAACTGCCGTCATTGGGCAT
>CAZZZY010000760.1:0-3420 GCA_964658545.1 uncultured Acetobacteraceae bacterium
CCGGCTGTTGCTAAACCTACCTGCCAACTCATTGCCAACAAAATCCCCAAGCTGATAGCAACAGATTTACCGCCAGTAAAACCTAAAAAAATCGATTTACTATGTCCCAGAATGGCAGCTAACCCAGATATTGTTACTATCCACGGTTGCCACAATTGTGCATCTACTGTTGGGGGGATAAAATTTTGACTAGAAGCAAATTTGAATAACCAGTAAACTAGAGCGATCGCTAATACTCCCTTTAAGGAATCCAGTACTAAAACGAATGCTCCCGGCCCTTTCCCCAAGGTTCTTAGGACATTAGTTGCGCCAGTAGACCCTGAACCAACTTCTCGAATATCAATACCCTTTAACTGCTTCACAGCAATGTACCCAGTGGGAAAAGAACCCAGCAGGTATGCTATGACCACAATTGCCCCACATCCGGTTAACCAAATAGCCATAATAAAATTCAAAATTCAAAATTCAAAAAAATTAAGTGACAGCTGACAGTGAACAATTGGGGAACTCTGACCCAATCATAAACTCTAGTCAATTGTCCAATGCCCAATGCCCCATCTAAAAGTCATCATCATAGTTTCTCACGGTTTTGGGGTCAGGAGCAAAGGCTAACCACAGAGGAAATTGCAACAGTGATAAACTGATTTGCTCCTCTGAATCGTCAATGATAATTAAGGGCAGTTGATTAGCTTTGCTCAATCGGTCTGCTTTCTGAGCGAGAGCATCAGATGCCTCAAATAACACCACGCCCCGGTCTGGGCCGAAATCTGGGCGACCAATTCCCAGACAGTCTTGCAAGCCGCGCCGCCATTCACCTAATCGCTCTGGTGTATTAGCTAAAACTAAAGTCCGGACGCGATCGCCATACAGCTTGTGTAATATCGAAATTGCAGCTGAGGCAATCAGAATATTCTGTAAGCGGCTACCCATTGTCCGCAAACCACCCCGTCCCCCTTGGGTAAAAAACCAGTTGGAGATTCGCTCTGCATGGATTGGTTCAAAAGTGCGGCGTAGTTGCCATGCTGGACCGTAGTAATCTGGTTTATTACGGTATTGGTCGATTAGGCGGCGAATTTGCTTTGTAGTATCTTGAAACTGCTGTTGGGCAAATTGCGGTATTCCAGGTTGTGGTTCAACTGGTTTAACCTCTTTTACAGATGGTTTTTCTCGTTCTACTACACTTGGCGTTAGTTGTAACTGTTCAGCCGCAACAGCCAAATCCTGTAAGCTACCCGTGAGATAGTCTTTAAAACCCTGCACCCGAATTGCTAAGTCTTGGGATGTACCAGCAAAAGTGGTTCGCATCTCGTTGCGGATACGTTCCTGTCGGCGTTCTAGTTGTTCTACAGAAATTTGCAGGGTTTGTTTGCGTTGTTCTAACTGTACCAGCGACTCTTGCACAAGTCGTCCCAGTGAGGTTTGAGTTTCACTTACTTGTGCTTGAAGGTTTTTATAAGAAGCTTGTAGCTTGGCTATTTCTTCCTTGAGGGCTGCTTCTGCGATCTGTAACTCTGCCACTCGCTGCTCTGCTTCTGCATATAATGATGATCCTATTTCTGACCCCAGGGCGGTATTTTCCGGTTCCGACTGCGCTACAAACTCGCCATTTGAATTTTCTGTTAGCTCTACTGTAGTATCTACCACTTCTGCAGTGGAGATAAGTGGCTCAAAAGTTGCGTAGTCTTCTGATGAGCTAATGCCTCCTGTTTGTCCCACTGACTCAACAGATGGATTGACTGGATGTTCAACTGCATTGTTCTCTTCTTGTTTTTCTGCCAACCGCTCATCAATTGGTTCTGGGGTTTGAGATGCCTCTGGGTTCATAAACAATAGTGTAATTCCTATGATGCGAATAAATAGCTTTCAGAAATATTACGATTGACCTGCCATAAAAGTCGTGAGTAATGAGTGCTGAGTTATGAGTTTAGATCAAAATGACTCAGCACAGATGGAACTCATACCAATTTTTTGTGAAGCTGCACAAAATTAAACTTGGTAAGACTTGGGGCAAAATCCCCAAGTTCTAGAGGAAACTCAGATGTAATCGGTATCAGCATTAAATATGTGGACAACGTTGTTCTAAGCAAGTTTTCAAGGCGTTGGGATCAAATAAAATCGGCAAAAAGTGAATACTTTTAATTTCTTTAAAGTAAAACAGTATGGGGACTCCATTCCAGAAGATTCGCCAGTTTTGCCATTCCTGGTAGGGAAAGCGCCGAATCAATTTTTCACCTCTGTAAATATCCAAGTTGGTGACGGTAAATTGCAACCGCAGGGTTAACGCCTGAAACATGAGAAACAAACCAAACAGTGTGAAAATAGAGCCTACCCAGGGTTGTACTAACAGTAGTGGAATAGCGGCAATCACCAACACTATAGGTATATTGTAACTAGGCTTGAGTTCCACAGTTGATGTGGAGTTAGGAGCAAATGAATTGGTCACATTCTTAAATCCTGCTTTATTAGTAGGCATACCTCATATTTTAGGAGTTAGGAACTAGGAGTGAGGCATTCGGAGTTTTAACTCCTGTACAGACGCGATTAATCGCATCTCTCTTATAAGCCTTGCAAGAATGCACCGCCAAGACCCTGAAACATTAACCAAGAAAGAAAAAAGTTGCTAACAAATATAATCAGCAAGGCAGTCACAACAGCAGTTGTGGTTGACTGTCCTACACCTTTGGCTCCTCCTGTTGTCGTCAACCCCCAACTGCAACCAATTACGGCGATTAAAACGCCAAAGCAACACGCCTTAATCATGGCGCTAAAAATATCCCAGATACCAAGAAAGTTACGGGCTGAGTCTATAAATACCGTATCAGACAGGTTGTAGATATTTGTCGCAATGAGGAATCCTCCGAACATCCCTGTTACCAAAGACAGGAGAGTTAAAATTGGTAGCATCAAACAGCAAGCAAGAACGCGGGGAATAACCAGGTAATCAATTGGATCTGTTTTTAACATCAACATGGCATCGATTTGTTCTGTTACCCGCATGGTGCCGATTTCAGCTGCAAAGGCAGAACCGACTCGCCCCGCCAAAACCACTGCTGTCAACACGGGAGCGAGTTCTCGTGTCAACGCTACAGAAAGCACTCCGCCGATAATGTTTCCTGCGCCAAAGTTGATAAATTCCCGCGCCACCTGAATGGTAAACACCGCGCCGACGAAAATAGCCGTCACGAGGGCAATAAATACGGAATCGGGCCCAACTGCTGCCATTTGTTCTAAGGTGTTGCGCCGATGGATTTTGCCCCTTACTAGGTGAACTAGGACTTGCCCACCCAGAAAAATCGCCGCCAGCAATCGCTGATTCCATTCTCCTAAACTGGATTTCGATGTAGTCTGGTTCAATGTTCTGTAGCTAACTCGGTAACTGCCTTTAGAATAGCGGAAGTTATTGGGCATTGGGGATTGGGC
>CAZZZY010000761.1:0-3411 GCA_964658545.1 uncultured Acetobacteraceae bacterium
CTCTGCCCCTCTGCCCCTCTGCTCCCCCACTCCCTCTTCTGTCATCAAACCTAGAAAACTTAATAATAAAAAACACGAGAGGGTGTAAAGACCCTTAAAATAATCAGGATTTGTATTCTCGTACTCCAAGGCAACGACTATGCCCCGCCGTGATGACCTCCGGAAGATTCTACTGTTAGGCTCCGGTCCAATTGTGATCGGACAAGCCTGTGAGTTTGACTACTCTGGCACTCAAGCCTGCAAAGCGCTTCGAGAAGAAGGCTATGAAGTGGTTTTGGTCAACTCCAATCCTGCAACGATTATGACCGACCCGGAAACGGCCGATCGCACTTACATTGAGCCGCTAACTCCAGAATTGGTCGAAAAAGTCATTGAGAAAGAACGCCCCGATGCTTTACTACCAACAATGGGAGGACAAACCGCCCTTAACCTCGCCGTTGCTTTAGCAAAAAATGGGGTGTTGGAAAAGTACGGTGTTGAGTTAATCGGCGCTAAACTACCAGCCATTGAGAAAGCCGAAGATCGAAAACTTTTTGGTCAAGCAATGGCAAGGATTGGGATAGCTGTGTGTCCCAGTGATACAGCCGAATCTCTGGAAGAAGCTAAAGCTGTTGCCCGCCAAATTGGTACTTATCCCCTAATTATTCGTCCAGCTTTTACAATGGGTGGAAGTGGTGGCGGTATTGCTTACAACCAAGAAGAATTTGAAGAAATGGCGCAGGTCGGTATAGATGCCAGCCCTGTTTCGCAAATTCTCATTGACCAGTCTTTACTCGGCTGGAAAGAATACGAACTTGAAGTTATGCGTGACTTGGCAGATAACGTGGTGATTATCTGCTCCATTGAAAACCTTGACCCTATGGGCATCCACACCGGGGACTCTATTACCGTCGCTCCCGCGCAAACCCTCACTGATAAAGAATATCAAAGGCTGCGGGATATGGCAATTAAAATCATCCGCGAGATCGGTGTGGAAACTGGCGGTTCTAATATCCAGTTTGCTGTCAATCCGCTTACAGGGGATGTGGTTGTAATTGAGATGAACCCCCGCGTTTCTCGCAGTTCGGCTTTATCTTCCAAAGCCACGGGTTTCCCCATCGCTAAAATGGCAGCAAAACTAGCTGTGGGCTACACCTTGGATGAAATTAAAAATGACATCACCAAGAAAACTCCCGCGTCTTTTGAGCCGACCATTGACTATGTGGTGACAAAAATTCCCCGCTTCGCCTTTGAAAAGTTCCCCGGCTCTGACCCAGTGCTGACAACCCAAATGAAGTCTGTTGGTGAAGCTATGGCAATTGGGCGGACTTTCAACGAATCCTTCCAAAAGGCGCTGCGATCGCTCGAAACAGGACGCGCTGGTTGGGGTTGCGACAAAGCCGAGAAATTACCCAGTGGTGAACAAATCCGCGCCCAACTGCGGACACCTAACCCCGATCGCATTTTCGCCGTGCGCCATGCCTTACAGCAAGGCATAACTATTGAGGAAATCTACGAATTGACTGGTATTGATCGATGGTTTTTAGATAAATTGCAGCAACTCCTAGATGTCGAGAAATTCCTGAAGCGGACACCTTTACAGCAGTTGACAAAAGAGCAACTTTATGAAGTGAAACGGGACGGATATAGCGATCGCCAAATTGCTTATGCGACCAAAACCACCGAAGATGAAGTTCGCGCTTACCGCAAGTCACTAGGGATTATCCCAGTTTACAAAACCGTAGATACCTGCGCCGCTGAGTTTGAAGCCTTTACCCCCTACTACTATTCTACCTACGAAGAAGAAACAGAGGTCTTGCCAGCAACCAAGCCAAAAGTGTTGATTTTGGGTGGTGGCCCCAACCGCATTGGGCAGGGAATAGAGTTTGACTATTGTTGTTGTCACGCCGCCTATGCTTTGAAGAAAGCAGGGTATGAGACAATTATGGTCAACTCTAACCCAGAGACAGTTTCGACAGACTACGATACCAGCGATCGCCTTTACTTTGAACCGTTAACAAAAGAAGATGTTCTTAACATCATCGAAACTGAAAATCCAGTCGGGGTGATAATTCAGTTTGGCGGACAAACCCCGTTAAAGTTGGCTATTCCTTTACAAGAGTTTCTTAACAATGACACTTCAGGACTAACCACGAAAATTTGGGGGACATCACCAGATTCTATCGACATGGCAGAAAACCGGGAGCGGTTTGAAAAGATTCTCCAACAGTTGAATATTGCCCAACCGCCTAATGGTATTGCGCGGAGTTACGAAGACGCGCTAATTGTCGCTAAACGCATTGGCTATCCGGTGGTGGTGCGTCCCAGCTATGTGTTGGGGGGACGGGCGATGGAAATCGTTTATTCCGATGCTGAGTTGGAACGCTACATGAGCTTTGCGGTACTCATAGAACCAGAACATCCGATTTTGATTGATAAGTTTTTGGAAAATGCCATCGAAGTTGATGTCGATGCGATCGCCGATCACACTGGACGGGTGGTAATTGGTGGTATCATGGAACACATAGAGCAAGCAGGGATTCACTCAGGAGATTCTGCCTGTTCCTTACCTTCCATTTCTCTATCACCAGCAGTTCTCAATCAAATTCGCATTTGGACGGTGCAGCTAGCACAAGCGCTGTCAGTAGTGGGATTAATGAATATCCAATTTGCCGTTGTGGGCGCAAGTAGTTATTCTCCCCAAGTTTACATTTTGGAAGCCAACCCCCGCGCCTCCCGCACAGTGCCCTTTGTATCTAAAGCAACGGGCGTACAGCTGGCGAAATTAGCATCCTTAATTATGTCAGGTAAAACCTTAGAGGAGCTACATTTTACCGAAGAAGTCATTCCCACACATATTGCAGTAAAAGAAGCAGTATTACCCTTTAATAAATTCCCAGGAACTGATACAATATTAGGCCCAGAAATGCGCTCCACAGGTGAGGTGATGGGGATTGATAGCGACTTTGGTCGTGCCTTTGCTAAAGCGGAACTGGGTGCTGGAGAGCGTTTACCGCTAACGGGAACTGTATTTGTATCAATGAGCGATCGCGATAAAGCTGCCGCCGGTGCTGTGGTAAAAGAATTTATCGATTTGGGCTTTACAGTGATGGCTACCCTTGGTACACGCCGAGTTCTTCTTGAACAGGGGTTAAATATTCAATTAGTGTTAAAACTCCATGAAGGTCGTCCCCACGTCCTAGATGCAATCAAAAACCAAAAAATCCAACTGATTATCAACACACCTTCCGGGGAAGAAGCCCAGACTGATGCTAGGTTAATCCGCCGTACAGCCTTAGCTTACAAAATTCCCATTATTACTACCATTGCCGGCGCAAAAGCTACCGTCGCCGCCATTCGTTCTTTACAAAATACAACTTTGGACGTAAAAACCATTCAAGAGTACTGCCCGATTACGAGGGAGTAGGGGGA
>CAZZZY010000762.1:0-3410 GCA_964658545.1 uncultured Acetobacteraceae bacterium
ACCACCACCGGGATAGTATCCGCCCCCGCTAGGAGGGGCATAGGTACGGGTGGAAGGCGCTCTAAAGGAGCCACCACCGATGCGACCCCCACTGCGGGCCGCTAATGCTCCATCAGCGTGACTAAGAGCCAAAGCTAACACCAGGCTTAGGGCTAAGAAGGTTTTTAACAGTGGTTTGATGGTTTGTTGTAGTTTTTTACGCATAGTACAATCGCTTAGAAAACGGAATTTTTTATGATTTCTCCCCATGCTGGTAGGAGTCTTGCGGTATGTCGCTAACGCCAGTCCGTAACAAGCAAGCGAGTTTGTAGCATTCACTTTTAAAGGCTACATATTCAATCTACCGCGTCTTAATCTTGCGTAGGCAGCGATCGCAGGGGGGATTTCTCGACTGGGGAACCGTACCTTGGGATATGTTCATTACAGAAACTTGCGATCAGGCAATTGTTACTACGTCTTGTGACCAGCACTTCCATACTACAGTCTTTAATTATACAGTTGATCATTTTGATTAATTTTTTAATACTTTATTCTTTTTTTGTTACAAGGTGGGAGGATATTCTTAAGGTATCAGCAGTATTTACTACATCATCAAAGTATGTATTCACACATATACTATAGACTAGTAAGTGACCGTAATGCCCATCAGTAAACCTAGCTGTACTTAGGCAATTTTTTGCATTTTGGCACAACATTGTAGAGGATTTACGATATTCTATTGAAGGGAGGTAATATTCGCAACGGTTGTTTACTGAGCAATTTAACTATAAGTCCTAGATTTTATTTATTGTCCATCTTGCACAGAAATTCTCAAGTGTTGGTAAATTTGCCATGAAAATAAAATTAACACAATAAAAAACAATCTTCCTGGCTAATCTTCTCAAAGAGCCTTCAAATTTTCCTACCATATTCGTTTTAAAAGAAATAAAATAATAATTGTGGTTTTGAAAGTAATCCTAATTGTAAATAAATTAAAAATTATTTGAAGTAAATTCATCAACTTGATTATGGAACATATTTCTCAACTAACAGCCGAAATCAGAGATAAAGCTGCATACCCAGATATCCTAGTTATATCCCGGATCTTCCTGCCGAAAGAAGCTGTAATTGGGGAATATATCTACAATCGCTGTCTCCAAGATCCAGAACGAATTATTGTGCTAGCAGCTAGTTGTTCAGGAGATAAAGTGTTTGACGAAGATCAACAGTTTCCC
Organism: uncultured Acetobacteraceae bacterium; assembly: GCA_964658545.1. Lineage (GTDB taxonomy): Bacteria > Cyanobacteriota > Cyanobacteriia > Cyanobacteriales > Nostocaceae > Nostoc. The sequence continues at coordinate 1,215 of CAZZZY010000762.1, forward strand.
GTGTATCGCTGGTCTTATCCTAGATACTGGCGTAGTGGCTTTGTGGGAAGTATCCTGAAGCCTTTGGTCAATATTGTCTGCTCATTTGTCCTAGCAATCAAACTCTATTTTCGCTATCACTATCGTTATATAGAATGGGGCCACGGCTATGACTTTCCTTCACTGTTGCTATTGAGCTATTTGCTACCTATTCGCTTTTTTATCTATCTGCACGGTAATGATTTTCTTTGTACTTTACACAATCCCGTGCTGCGATCGCTATTTAAATTAACACTCAAACGAGCCGAAGGTGTTGTTTGTAACAGTTCTTATACACAAGACTACCTGAGAACTGCTTTACGATTAGATACTCCTACCCACGTCATTAACCCAGTAATCAGACCAGAAAAATTTGGTAATAATAATGTAGAGAGTCCCAACAGCCTTGATGATTTGCGTGTTCGCGTGCGTCAGGCATACAACATTCCCGAATCAGCAATAGTTATTCTCTCCATAGGAACGCTAGTAAAACATAAGGGTTTCGACCGAGTAATTGATAACATCCCACTATTGCTAACTTTTGGGATCGATGTCCACTATATAATCTGCGGTCAAGGGCCAAGTGAATCGGAACTGAAATCTCTGGCGCATCGTTTGCGGGTAGATAAGCGTGTCCACTTTGCCAGATATGTGCCGGAGCCAGAATTAGCAGGTTATTATGCAGCTTGCGACATATTTGCCATGCTGAATTTATTAGATACTCAAGCTAATACTATGGAAGGTTTTGGTATGGTTTATTTAGAAGCAAGTTACTTCGGTAAGCCTGTAATTGCCTCTCGTTTAGGCGGTGTTCTAGACACAGTTCAGCATGATGAAAATGGGATACTGGTTAATTCCAATTCTGGTTATGAAGTTTTTCAAGCTTTCAATCGGTTGTGCAAAGACCAGCAACTACGTGAGCAGCTTGGTCGCAAAGGTAAAGAATTAGCCAAGCGTAGAACCCTTCATCGATCGCTTTACAAATCAGAGGGAAGAAATGCAATTTTGTGACATAAGAGCGATTTTTTGGCTAGAAATCAAGCCCCGTATGGGTTATGAAGAATTAGTAAAACCACCTTCTCAACGCAAAAAACCGGCCCCTGCTGCATCCAGAAATTTAAAACCATCCGCTAGTTTTGCGGAGGATACAAAGATATGGAGATACAAAAAGAAGTCCGTAGATGCTTCTGCGGGAAGCCACAGGGTGCGTCAGCGTCCGGCGCTGGGAACTTCAATAGAAACTCAGATCGAAAAAATGGTACATTCTGCAAAGGACAAAGGGTATGATGTTGTACCCTGTAGGGTTAATATCTATGACTTTTTACAAAAGATTTTGAAAGAAATCGCTCAAAATCTACAACATGGAAGCATCTTTTGAAATTACCATACAGATGGCGATCGCTGTCTTTGCAGGCATTAGCGCTCAAGTACTGGCTGCATACTTCCGCATACCCAGCATCGTCTTGTTATTGCTGTTAGGCATTTTGTTTGGCTCTGATGGCATAGGGCTGTTGCATCCCCATTCGCTGGGTACTGGATTAGAAGTTATTGTCGCCCTAGCAACTGCAATCATTTTGTTTGAAGGCGGACTTAATTTGGATCTGCGAGAGTTAGGCAGAGTTTCAGTCAGCTTACAATTGCTTGTTACTCAAGGAACCCTAATCACACTGCTTGGTGGGAGTATGGCTGCTCACTGGCTGGGTGAATTTCCCTGGAACATAGCTTTTCTCTATGCTTCCATCGTTGTGGTGACAGGGCCAACTGTCGTTGGCCCTTTGCTCAAACAAATCAATGTAGACCGGCAAGTAGCAACACTCTTGGAAGGAGAAGGGGTTTTAATTGACCCTGTAGGAGCGATCCTCGCCTTCGTTGTCCTTGATACCATTTTGAACGGTGATGCTGACCCAATCAATGCGATCGTCGGTTTACTTATGCGTCTGGGTGTTGGTGCAGCAATTGGTGGTGCTGGCGGTTATCTGATGAGCTTGATTTTCAAGCGCGCCAGTTTTCTGTCATTCGAGCTCAAAAATTTAGTGGTGTTGGCGATACTTTGGGGTCTGTTTACCTTATCGCAAATAATCCGCAGTGAATCGGGAGTAATGACAACAGTAGTTGCAGGAGCAGTCTTTGCTAACTCCTCAGTCCCAGAAGAACGCCTGTTAAGGAGCTTTAAGGGTC
>CAZZZY010000763.1:0-3408 GCA_964658545.1 uncultured Acetobacteraceae bacterium
AAGGGGAAAGGGATAGAATTTTCCTTTCCCCTTTAACCTTTCCCCCTTTCCCTACCTCTTGCAAAAGGTACTTTTGCAAGAGGTCTACTGTGTGCCAGTGTCAATATTTGCTTTTGGGTTAGGGGTCAAGTGAGCAATCGTACCGAAAGTTACGTTAAGGCTGTAACCCTTGCTGGCTAAGGATTATATCAATCGATATTTTGGGAAAAATACAAACTTCTTCCGTATACAGTCCCTGTTTAAGGAAATAGTATAGAAAATTTCCCTATAATTCACCCTGATGTCCAGAATTTTTCCGAATATCATTCACTGGCGCTACTTGACTGATTCGATACATCTGGATTTCGGAATATAGCTGTACAGATGTGCTATGACATTGCTAACTCCTAACTCCTTTTTTGCATATGTTATACAAGCACCATCAACAAAAGCTGTTGAGATGGATTGCATTGTTTCTAGTTGGAACATTTTTACAATTTTTGTTCTATATGCCAATACGTAGTTTGGCAGAGAATTCTAATATTGCTGGTAATTCCAATAGCTGTAGCAATATTACAGCCCCGCTCACTCCTGAAGAACAAACTTATGCTCGCGGTGCTTGGCAGTATTTTGTCAAAAATTACCAGCCAGCAACGGGATTTACCAATTCTACTGGGGGTTATCCTTCTGGTACACTCTGGGATATGGGTAACTACCTGATGGCGTTAAATGCTGCACGCTGGTTGAATATTACTGACCAAGCAGACTTTGATACACGTCTCAACAAATTTTTAACAACTCTCAGTAGTTTGAAGTTATTTGAGGATACTTTGCCCAATAAAGTCTATAACGCAGCCAATGCACAAATGGTTGATTATGGCAACAATCCTGTTGAACGGGGTCTTGGTTGGTCTGCTTTGGATGTCGGGCGAATCTTGGCGGCATTTGATGTTATCCGTACCTGTCATCCGCAATATAATGATTGGCTCAAAGGTATTGTAGCCAAGTGGCAAGTGGCGCGATCGCTCAAAGATGGACAACTTTTTGGCGCTACTGTTCTCCCAGACAATAAAACGTTGCTGGTGCAAGAAGGACGACTCGGCTACGAAGAATACGGCGCTAGAGGTTATGGACTTTGGGGTTTCTCTGCACCCAAGGCTATTTCTTTAGAACCATTTAAGTTAGTCGAAATTAATGGTGTGCAAATTCCCGTTGATACTCGTGACTTTAAAAGCACCAACGCTAATAATTACGTTGTTAGTGAGTCTTATATCCTTGATGGAATTGAGTTTGGCTTACAAGGTGAGTTAGCTGATTTTGCTGCCAGGGTTTTAGATGTGCAAAAACGGCGTTACGATACCACAGGCCAGTTGACTGCTGTCACAGAAGATAATATCGATCAAGCGCCTTATTTTCTCTACAATACCGTCTACGCCAACGGTGTAAACTGGGCAACAATCACGGATGCCAATCAGCCTTATCCCCAGTTTCGCAGCATCAGCACCAAAGCTGCTTTTGGCTGGCGCTATCTTTTTCCAGATAATGCCTATGCCCAAAAAGTTTTTGAGGTTGTCAAGGATCTCCGCAGTCCTGATGATAGTGGTTACTATGCTGGTATCTATGAAGAATCAAAACAGCCTAATAAAGCTTTGACAGGTAACACTAATGGGCTGATTTTAGAGATTTTATACTACAAAGCTAAGGGAAATCACCCTTTAATTGCTTCTAGCTTTGTGGGTGTATCTACTGACAAGACCAGTGAAAATGCTTCTCCTACAACACCCTCAAATCACACGAATTCTCCTGTTACGACTCCGATCGCAACCCCTGCCGATACTCCTAAAATTACGGAAGTAGCCGTTGCACCTATTCCACCGGTGGATAGTCCCCAATCATCATCTAACCTCAAACTAGATCGACCTCTAACAGTGATTGAACAGCGTTATGCAGAGGCGGCTTGGCAATACTTTCAAGCAAATTACCACTCCAAAAATGGGCTGATAGACGATCGCAGTGATTTCAAAGGTGCAACCCTCTGGGGACTAGGAGATTATCTCGCAGCCCTTCATGCCGCGCGATCGCTCGATATAATTACCCCTAAAGAATTTGACCAACGCACCCGACATCTTTTAGCAGTCTTAACAAAATTACCATTGTTTGCCGGAGAATTGCCGGGTCGTGGTTATGATACGCGATCTCTGCAATCAGTAGATTATGGTGGAAATCCAATTCCAGAAGGTAACGGCTGGTCAGCTTTAGATTTAGGTAGAATGCTGGCAGCGCTTTATAACTTAAAAACTTGTCATCCAGAATATACGGCTGCGGTAGATAAAATTGTGTTGGATTGGTCATACTTGCGTGTGGTGCGTGAAGGTATTCTCTCCAGCGCTACCGTTACCAAAGAGCAAGAAGGGCGATCGCTTACCCGCGTCAACCCCGAAACCCGCTTGGGATATGAAGAATATGCAGCCCGATCTTTTCAATTATGGGGATTTAATGTTGAACATTCTGCTGTTGGCGGTGAATATCAAACTGCTTCAGTAGAAGGAGTGAAAGTACCAATTCAACGCCGCCGCACAGATACCAACTCAAAAGTTAACCAATACACAGTTAGCAATCCTTTCTTACTCTATGCACTGGAGTTTGGACTAGATCCACAAATGCGATCGCTCTTTGAACCAATTTTTCAGGCGCAAGCTGAACGTTATCGTCGCACCGGCACCCTCACAGCTTCAGCCACCACCTTGATTGATCGTAAGCCTTACACTGTCCATAGCACAATTACTGGAAAAGGTGAGCCTTGGGTAGCTTTAGCAGATGACGGACAAATTGTACCAAAGGGGCGATTGGTAAGTACAGCAGTCGCTTTTGCCTATCATGCCCTGCTTCCAGAAAACAAGTATAGTCAAGAATTATTGCAAGGAACGACTGACTTATACAATCCATTAGCCGGATTTTATGAGGGTTTCTATGAAGCCACAGGTAAAACGGCAGTTGGTTTCACCGGTAGCACCAACAGTATGATTTTGCAATCCTTGCTATACAAGGTGATGAATCGACAACCCCTAATTCGTCCAGCTACCACCATGAACTCTCCTTGGTGGGTAGCAGTTAGCAAAGGTAATTCTGGGCGAGGTCTACCCAACATTGCCACACAACGAACTAGGTTAACTTCTGATAGTTCTGGAAGTTACTGGGTTTCTGGTAGCGAAAAGACTCCACTAGTAACGGGTACAAAAGTCACAGAATAAGTTGAAACGCAATTTACTTTCAGCTCATCCCGTAAAGGGGTGGGCTTTCCCGCCGACTTTCTGGAATGACAAAGCTGTGTTTGCGAGCCTTTGCAAATATAGCGCTTCTCGTCTGGATGTAATAGACATCTCCGAAAAAGAAAAAGACCCCACTTCCATTCCTCTCCCCGTTGGCGTT
>CAZZZY010000764.1:0-3407 GCA_964658545.1 uncultured Acetobacteraceae bacterium
ACCCGGAAAAGAAGTTGAGGTGTTGGAATCGCCTGTTACCTTGTCAGGGGAAGATGTGTTAAATGGCTTTGTGTTAAATCTTGGACTAGTGTGGTAACAGAATGAAGGCATCCATTGTCAAATAATTTATGTAGGTTAGGAAGGTCAAAATTGAAATGATTCAAACATTTCAAAATAAAGCATTAGAAAATTTGTTTAGAGAAAATTTTAATAAAGGAGTTCCTGCAAACTTAGAAAAGAAAATTAGAATCAGACTTGAAGTTATAGACTCAGCGTTAATTGTAGAAGATATTAGATTACCGGGTTATGATTTACATGAATTAAAAGGAGACAGAAAAGGAACTTGGTCAATCAAGGTATCAGGAAACTGGCGTATAACTTTTACATTTGAAAATGGTAATGCTTATGATGTCAATCTTGAAGATTATCATTAGCTCCTGTGTTAATATGATCTTAATTGGCTAGACAATGCTAAATAAGGTTGACCAAATTATTAAGTAAGAAGTATTAATTATGGATAATTGGCAAGATATTACTGATGATAGATTAGTAAGACCAATACATCCTGGCGAAGTAATTGCAGATATTTTAGATGATTTAGATATTAATACCGCAAATTTTGCAGAAATTTTAGGAGTATCTAATCAAACAATTCAGGAAGTTATTAATGGTCAAAGCTCAATTACAGTAGATATAGCAATACGTCTTGGTAAAGCTTTAGGAAATGGCCCAAGACTTTGGCTTAATCTTCAGCAAAAAGTTGATCTTTGGGATGCTTTGCAAAGCCATAAAGCAGAATATGAGCAAGTCATGACATTGGTTTAGAAGAAATTGTGATTATTTTTTGAATAATTGAAATTTACAGAAATTTTCAGTTAGTAGAATAAAATCCAGTAAATATAAGTTTTTTATGTTACATACTTAGTGTGCATCTAGCAAAGAGAGTAAAGGCACTAAATGAAAATTTTTACCTACGTTGACAATTCTAACCTTTTTATAGAAGGCCGACGGCTATCTGCTGTAAACAAGAGAATTGATGGAGTTGGTAATATCTATGAAGCAATCAATCTGAAAATATTTGATAACGATTGGTATATGGACTACGGTCGCTTACATGAATTTTTATGCGGCACAGAAAAGTCAGAGATTGGTGGGACTAGACTTTGGGGATCGCCTCCGCCCAAAGATACATTCTGGGATTACGTTAAAAGCAAAGGTTTTAATGTTCAAACCTACGAACGTTCAAAAGGTAAAGAGAAAAAAGTCGATACTGCGATTGCTTACCAAATTGGAAAAGATTCAGGCAAAATAATCGATAAAGAAAATGACATAATTGTTATTGCAGCAGGCGACAAAGATTATATGCCTTGCATTGATGATTTGACGAGTGATGGCTTCAAAGTTCATGTTGCTTTTTGGGGACACGCTGCAAGAGAAGTGCAAGAGGCGGCTACAAAATTTATTAATCTCGATCCTCATCAAGATTATTTGAGTGCAATTTGGTGTCGGCCACAATAGAGACAGCAGCCAATAAGTATCGCTTAGTTTTTGAGGTTTTCTGTAAGGCGATCGCTCACTCTTCCACAACAGGCGATGTCTAACGACAAGCCGCTACGCGTCTACGCTTAGTTTTTGAGGTTTTCTGTAAGGCGATCGCTTACAATGCCATCATAAAATCAGCGATCGCTTAATTTTTGAGGTTTTCTTTAAGGCGACGCCAAATAGCCCGTCGTAGACATCGCTCTTTACAATGAATGTCGCTCACCAAAGGCTTCCGTCCGCTACTCTGAAGTGTAAGGTAGCTGGCAAATGCAATAAATCTACTCTGACGCTACCGATTTAGGGCTGATCTCAAACTGTAAATGTGAACGGTAGAAACAAACATCAAACTCCATAAAGAAGTTAACTTGCCCCAAAATTAGCGGTACGTTTGTAGCCTGTGTCCATGCAAATACAAGTTGTATAGGTTCAAATTGCCCAACTACTGCCTGAAGAACCGCGACACGCGCCTCGTATTGAGCTAAATTACCTGTCAAACTCAATGCAGTTGTCTGCTGCTCCCATACGTAACCAAGCTCAACTCCTACTGGATAGGGAAGCACATTCACGCTTGCTCCAGTATCCAACAGACCGGATGCGATCGCAGAACTTTGTTGGTAGATCAAAGTAAGGGGTAGATAGGGGCGGAAACTGGCTTCGCCCAATGCAACATCAATCGGGATAAAGGAATACCGTTGTGCGTTACGCATGGTCTTGAGTTTTAGCAGCTTGTAGCACTTTCAACATAGTATCTGCTGCTTCAACTGCATCATAAGGCGACCACACAGGATAGGACTGATCGGGCTTAATCAGATCGGTTTCCTGTTGGGCTAACTCCGAGATTAAAACCTGCATAATGTAAAACTTATCTGCTCGACTAAGTTCTCGCAAAGTGGAGATTAATTCTGCTGAAACCATGCAAAGCACTCTAGTAAATCAAGTCTGCTTCTTGATCATAGTTTATTTGTTGGGTTTCACTGTGTTTACCCCAAGCTACAACTAGAATAATCACGTCTGCGACTTACAGGTGCGACAATTCAAGCAGCTAATAATGCGATCGCCTACAATGCCATCATACAATCAGCGATCGCTTTGGTAATGGGGGAGTGCGATCGCTTCTATATTAAATTTTATGGGAATATTCAAGTTTAACAAGGCTACAAAATAAAATGCAAGAGTACCGAGACAAGGGTACTAGATTAAGTAGGTCGGCGAGAAAAAACCAAACTATGTAAAGATAAGTAAATACGGAAAATGTATCTACCGAGGTGATTAAAATATGGGCGCTCGTTTAAGGGTGTTTCTGACTTGTGAGCAAGACCGAACCCTATTAAACCTAAGAACTGGGGACACACCACAGAAAGTTAAAGACCGAGCAGAAGTAATCAGGTTAAATGCACATGGTTGGTCCGCCCTTGAAAATAGCTGCTCACTGTAACTGGAGTCCACAAACCGTGAGAGAGGTTTTACATAAATGGAAAAAGCATGGTCTAGAAGGACTTTGGGATAAACCTGGTCGAGGGGGCAAACCAAAATACACCGAATCAGACATAGTATTTTTGGAAGAATGCCTCAAAAAAGAACCACGCACATACAACAGTCTTCAACTAGCGCAAAAATTAGAAAGCGATCGCCACATTCAACTGAGTCCCGATAGATTAAGACGGATACTCAAAAAAAGGGGGTCATTTGGAAAAGAGCTTTGAATTTGTCATAAAAGGAAACAAGACCCTGTAATACGGGAATATTGCAGGCAGACCTAGATATGCTGGAATTAGCTGCGGCTGCCGGAGAAATAGACCTAAAGTATTTAGACGAATCAGGGTTTTGTGCATGGAGCGAACAAACAGTTACACCTATTACCCGCG
>CAZZZY010000765.1:0-3404 GCA_964658545.1 uncultured Acetobacteraceae bacterium
AAAGCTGAACTCGCCTGACAACATATTAGAGAAGCTACTGCGTACAATAGCTTCCCTAATATGACTGATTTAGCCAGAAATACCAGGACTTTTGGGACGGTTATAACATCTGTCCTTTTTATGACTTGGCAAATTGGCAACTCTGAGAAAATTAACTGTGTTATTTTCAATCCTATACAAGGTGTATTTGCACTTTCAAGCTATTTAGACGGGCTGTAACCCGTCTTTATTTATCGCCAGACTCCTTTGAAATCGCGTGTTAATGCAACACTTAAAGAAGCAGCATTAGAAGCTTACCGTACCTTTGCCCAATGTTTGGCAACTCAGAAAAGTTATATCATATTCGGATAAATACTTGTCATTGCTTCGCTTTGCTCGCCGCAATCGTTTTAACAGCGTGTAGTTTTGCGTAAATGCGTAAATAAATATTTATGTCTAAGTGGGCGATACTGGATTTGAACCAGTGACCCCATCCGTGTGAAGGATGTGCGCTACCACTGTGCTAATCGCCCAAGACTCTTTATAATATCATAACTTACTCAAATTTATGGTTGCAAAATACATTTAAACAAGGTATAAGCTCTTTGCATAACCAGATTTTATATAGGATAAACTGGTTCAGTGTCATTGACTGAATATTTGTTACATATTAGACAACTTACTACGCATCTAAGCTCTGAGTGCAGGAGTCACTAAAAATTCATTTCTTTAGTTTATCTAAAGTCGCATCTAAGTTCTCAAATTACCTTTCTAAGATAGAAGCAGCAACCATAAGTTGCCATACACGACTAAAACCCAATTAACAGCTAGTGGCTGCGGAGAACATAAAAATGGCTAAAACGCCAAATTCTTTAGACTCGTCTATCAATGAAATTACAGATAGAGCTTTAGATCGTGATTGTACAACCTTATCCCGTCACGTCCTCCAGCAACTTCAGAGTTTTTCGTCAGATGCACAAGATTTAAGTGCGCTGATGAATCGCATCGCCTTAGCAGGTAAACTGGTTGCTCGCCGCATGAGTCGTGCTGGTTTAATGGAAGGCGTTCTCGGTTTTACTGGGGAAGTTAATGTGCAAGGAGAATCCGTCAAAAAGATGGATGTCTATGCTAATGATGTGTTTATCTCAGTTTTTAAGCAAAGCGGCTTAGTCTGTCGCCTCGCTTCTGAGGAAATGGAAAATCCCTACTATATCCCGGAAAATTGCCCTATTGGTCGCTATACCCTGCTCTATGACCCCATTGATGGCTCATCCAACACTGATAATAATCTCAGCTTAGGTTCCATTTTTGCCATTCGCCAACAAGAAGGAACTGATAGCGATGGTAAAGCAACTGACCTCCTCACCAATGGACGGAAGCAACTCGCTGCTGGATACATCCTGTATGGGCCCTGCACGATGCTGGTTTATACTATCGGTAAGGGCGTTCATTCCTTTGTTCTTGATCCCAGCTTAGGAGAATTTATTCTCACAGAAGAAAATATCCGCATTCCTAAGCACGGCTCCGTTTACAGCGTGAACGAAGGTAACTTCTGGCAGTGGGAAGAATCAATTCGAGAATACATCCGCTACGTTCATCGCACAGAAGGCTACAGCGCTCGTTATAGCGGCGCAATGGTGAGCGACATCCATAGAATTCTAGTTCAAGGTGGCGTGTTTCTCTACCCAGGCACAATTCAAAACCCGGAAGGAAAATTGCGCTTACTTTATGAAACCGCTCCTCTGGCCTTTTTGATTGAGCAAGCAGGCGGCCGTGCTACTACAGGATTGGTAAATATCTTGGATGTAGTGCCGAAAAAACTGCATCAGCGCACACCTTTAATTATTGGTAGCAAAGAAGATGTAGCAAAGGTGGAGTCTTTTATTCAAAACGGACACTAGAAGATAATTCGTAATTCGTAATACTCGCCTTCGGCGAGAAGCAAGCTACGTAATTCGTAATTGCTGTTACGTAAGGGTTTTAGACGTTTTAGGATGGGGGCTTATTTCCGCTGTGCTGTAGTAGCATCTGCCATTAATTAAACGTTAATCATGGTGATTTAGGATTGGGAATGCAAAGTAGCAATTTTTGAAGATCAATTAAGGATTATCTCAGCTGGCCGATGCGATAAGTGATTGGCAACGCCACAATTCAAAAGTAACCATCAATATTTGATGCGTTTTGCCAACAATACTTAGAAACATCACTATACAGGAGTGAAATAAACTAGCTATGGCTACCAATCATCTACTAGAAATTAAGCAATACGGTCAAAGTATCTGGATGGATAATTTGAGCCGTGACATTATTCAATCAGGTGAACTCAAAAACTTGGTTGAAAATCAAGGTATATCTGGGATTACTTCTAACCCGGCTATCTTTGAAAAAGCGATCGCTGGTAACGTCATTTATGATGCCGATATACAAGCCGGAGTTCGCGCTGGCTTACCGACATACAAAATTTACGAATCCCTAGTTTTTGCAGATATCCGTAATGCCTGTGATATTTTACGTCCTGTTTATGAAGCCTCGGATAGACTAGATGGTTATGTGAGTATTGAAGTACCACCAACCATTGCCCATGATACTGAGGCAACCATAACCGAAGCTCGGCGATATTTTCAAGAAATTGGTCGGGAAAATCTGATGATTAAAATTCCCGGCACAGAACCTGGTTTACCAGCAGCAGAACAAGTAATAGCCGATGGGATTAATGTCAACATTACGCTACTATTTTCTGTAGAAAGCTACGTAAACACGGCTTGGGCATATATTCGTGGCTTAGAAAAACGGGTGGCTGAGGGGAAAGACATCAGTAGAATTGCTTCAGTCGCTAGCTTCTTCCTCAGCCGGATCGATAGCAACATTGATGCCAAAATTGATGCTAATTTGAAAAAAGGCGTTGATGATATTGCCGTGGAAGCAAAGCTAAAAGCTGTGAAAGGAAAAGTAGCGATCGCTAATGCTAAGGTTGCGTACCAAGAATACAAGAAAATCATTAGAAGTGAGCGTTGGCAAGAGTTGGCAGTAAAAGGGGCCACAGTACAACGGCTACTTTGGGCTAGTACCAGCACTAAAGATCCCAGCTACCGCGACGTGATGTATATCGAGGAGTTGATTGGCCGAGATACCGTTAACACCGTACCACCAGCGACCATTAAAGCTTGTGCCGATCATTGTAACGTAGGCGATCGCTTAGAAACAGATGTAGATAATGCTTACACGCTGATCGAAAACCTCAAAGATCCTGACATCAACATCGATTTAGATGCCGTCATGGATGAACTGTTAGTTGAAGGTATTGACAAGTTCATTCAGCCCTTCCAGTCCTTGATGAACTCTTTAGAAGACAAGATCAAGGTATTGTCACCAGTGTAGGGAATAGGGAATGGGTAATCGGGAATGGGGAATGGTCAGGATAGATC
>CAZZZY010000766.1:0-3403 GCA_964658545.1 uncultured Acetobacteraceae bacterium
CTTTGCCCCAGTCGAGGTAAAATTTGGCGGCTAGTTCGTTGGCTAAGGCCTCTTCGTTGAGAAATTGGTTCTCTTTGGCTCCTAAGATAGCGCGATCGTAGAGGTCGATCGTTTCACTGTAATCTCCCAGAACTCGGCAAATTTCAGCTTTGACGAGATGAAATTTGTGAAGAATATTCATTGGGGCATGATTAGCCCAGGCTTGCAATTGATTTTGATTTTCCTCGACTTGATTGAGATATACCGAGCGTTGTGCTGGTTCTAAAGTTTGGGCAAGTCCTAATAATGCCAGCGAGAAATAAAAGTTATGAACTGTGGTATAGATTTTACCAGTTACAAAGTCAAGGTAAGTTTTCGCTTTGTTTGCATTTTCAATGGCTTTCGCGTAATTACCTTTGAAGTAGTAAAGTTGACATTTGGCAAAGTAAGCAGCAAACAAAACTATATTTTGTTGCTTCTCTTTCAAGTACTGAAATGTATCTTCCTCGTTGAGATTTTCAAGTCTAATCAGTACATCTCCATCAGAGAAATCTTTTAGGTTTAATCCTATTTGTTGCCAAATTGCAATTTCATTATGTACATGCTCAATGTTGCGGCTGAGATTTTTATATTTTTTGTGTATCTCATCTACATCATCAAGAAATGCACCCGTTAGAAAATAATAAATGCAGTAATCTTTCAAGGCGTACAGGGCATATTCTACATCCCCAGTGTCTAATCCGCTTTGAACAGACTCTAGTAAACCATCAATGGTTGCGGAAACTGGCTCTTTCCAGCCACATACATGTGCATAGAAGAGTTGATATACCTTACTTTTCAGGAAATGAGCATTGTATTTCTCAAGGATTTTGAGCGAAAGCTGACCAAATTGGTAACCCAATTCAATATTATCCATAAACCCACAGAGTAAGACACCATACAAACCGTAGGCAAAGGCCGCAATCGGTGAATTACCATGCTGATTGCATAGTTTGAGCATGGTAAGGGTTACTGGCAACATTAATTCGGGTTGGTTGGTATAGGCAGCAGGAACGACCGAAACTAGAATTTCCATTCCTTTGAGCTTTGCGGGATCGCTCATCTCCGGTAAGTTCAATAGTTGATCAAAATCAACACTGGTAAGAGGTTCGTATTCTAATTTAATGCCTAATCGGTTTATGGCAACTAAGGCTACATCGATTGCTATCTGAGGTTCTCCACAGACAATATTCATTCGCATCTTTAGCTCGTAGGCTGCACATCGATCGAGTAAGTTATCCGTTTGATCAAGAATTGTTTCAATTAAATGAGATGCTGATTCAAAATGGCCTGAAATAGTTTCAGTTTCTGCTCTTTGTAGAAACAATTCCAGTGATAGCTGATACTGCTTCTTCCAAAAATCTGTAGCTAACAAATCAATACCAGTAGCAAAGTAGTTAGAGGCAGCTTCATAAGCAGTAGAGCTTCTTGCTTTATTTCCTGCGGTCAAATTTAATTGTGCAAGTTGTTCACGTTTCGAGGTATCAACAATGAATGAATTGCCGATGTTAAGATGGCCAAGAATTTCAAAAAGCTGCTGTTCTTGCTCTGCCTGTGAGAGATTCTCTAGGAGCAAGTTTCCAATAAGATAATGAGTGAACTGTTTCTCTTCGTTAGGAATTAGGGAATAAGCCGCTTGCTGAACGCGATCGTGTAAAAATTTGTATGTAACAGTCTCTTGATTTTCTGAAGTCCGTGCTATAGTTTCTTGCCCAACATAAAACTTATAAACATCACCAATCGGTAAAATCAACCCTGATTGTAATGCTTTCCACAAAGCAGCAGCTGTCTCAATTTGGGATTGTTCGGAAATAATTGCCAAAGTTGCTAAATCAAACTGGTTGCCAATACAAGCAGCTAACTGCAATACCTGTTGAGTTGATGGCGGTAGTTTTCCTAATTGCAATGCCATAAAGGCCACAATTTCATCTGTAACCGCTTGAGTTGTCACTTGGGTAATATCAAATTGCCAACAGCCTGACTCCAAATCAAATTGAATCAGATTTTCTTGATGCAGTGCTTTGAGAAACTGGGTTACGAAAAACGGATTCCCTTTGGTTTTCTGATAAATCAATACAGAAAGAGTCCATGCCAAACTTTCTGGACATTTCAGTGTGTCAGCAACTAGCTGATTTACTCGTTCTTGACTCAGTGGTGCTAAAGTAATCTTATTAATCGTGAAGAGGGTTTTTTGAATCTCACTCAAAGTCAACATTAAGGGATGTGCTGGATTGACCTCGTTATCACGGTAAGCACCAATTAATAAAAGATAACCTGTATCAGCCATTAAGAGCTGCATTAATTTCAGCGATGCTGAATCTGCCCATTGCAAATCATCTAAAAACATCACTAATGGATGTTCTGGCTTGGTAAAAACTTGGGTAAATTTTTGAAATAATAAATTAAATCTATTTTGTGCCGCCGTTCCTGATAACTCTATCGCTGCTGGCTGTTCACCAATAATTGTTTCTAATTCGGGGATGACTTCAATAATTACCTGTCCATTTTCGCCAACTGCGTCTAAAATTTGGTTTTTCCATTGCTGAATTTGTGCATCACTTTCGGTTAACAATTGTGCCATTAAATCTCGAAATGCTTGCACAAAAGCGCTCAAAGGGATATTTCGTTGAAATTGATCGAATTTCCCTTTGATAAAATAACCCCGTTGTCGGACAATGGGTTTATGAACCTCGTTGACAACCACAGTTTTACCAATTCCCGAAAAACCCGCTACCAGCATCATTTCTGTTGCACCAAGGCTGACTCGCTCAAATGCTTGCAGTAGCGTTTCTACTTCGGTTTCTCGTCCATATAATTGATCGGGGATGAGGAAGCGATCGCACACATCCCGTTGTGCAATCTCAAAGTTTTCAATCCTACCAGTTTCTTGTAGCTGATGTAAACAATTTTCTAAATCAAATTTCAGTCCTAATGCACTCTGATATCTGTCTTCAGCATTTTTCGCCATCAATTTGCTGACAATATTACAAAGGACTTGAGGAATCTCTTTTCCCCTTTCCCTTAAATTGGGTGCTGGTTTAGCAATATGACAATGCACCAACTCCATCGGCTCGTTTGATGGAAATGGTAACTCACCTGTGAGTAATTCGTAAAAAGTGACACCCAAAGAATAGAAGTCAGTGCGGTAGTCAATCCCGCGATTCATTCTTCCTGTTTGTTCTGGAGATATATAAGCAAGTGTGCCTTCTAACACATTGGGATTGATTAAGGTTTGGGTTTCCCGTGGTAGTAAGGATGCAATACTAAAGTCAATTAATTTAACTTGTTTGGTTTGGGGGTTAATTAAAATATTGCTGGGTTTAATATCTCTATGAATAATTCGCTGACGATAGAGAATATCTAAGGCATTGCAGAGGGCGATCGC
>CAZZZY010000767.1:0-3390 GCA_964658545.1 uncultured Acetobacteraceae bacterium
GAAAGAACGCTGATTTTGTAAGATGTCTAGCGATTTTAAATGGGTGGCTTATTTCTGCCGTGCTGTATTATAGCGGTTCTCAATTGCATGAAATACAGACCTAACCCCCAGGCCCTTCCCTACTAGCGTTGGGGAGCAAGATTCAAACCCTCTCTCCTGAAAGGAGAGAGGTCAAAACTATACTTCACCCAATCGAGAACTGCTATAGCTATCTATTTTATATCTGTGACAACTTTTCGCTACTTCTCTCTATCTAGCTTCTCTTGAATAGCTTGACGGCAAAACTCAGGAGGGTCGTCTTTAGCTTTTACCTCTTCCTTCATTTCCTTGGTGACACGCAAATGTAGATATTCAGTTAGTGGTCGCTCTCTATCTGTAGTGAATGGCTTTAAGTTATCTGGATTACCTTTATTTTTAGACATTATGTAGAAATATAAATAAGTTTATTATCCACGTGTATATCAGTGGATGATGTTAAATCAGTGGGCATCTTAGCCTCAGAAACTTGTTGCCCACCGATTCCCACTTTTACAAGAGGTAACTCTATTTTATGTTTACACGCACAGAATTAGAACTTAAAACCTTGAGAGCGTTACGCGATTTATGTCTGATACAGTACGGCATCCAAGCAATAGGGAACCCTGCTGATAAGGCATCCTACATTAACGCACTTCTGACCTTCCCTGTTGTAGCCTGCAAGCAAGTGTCAGAAAATAAAGGGTTAAAGTCTCCTATGCTATCTCAAGTACAAGCGCTAGAAGCAACACTAGAAGCTATGGGAACACTTACACCAGAGCAGTCAGCATTGCTGAAGGTGACAATGGAAGGAAAGAAGCTAGAGTACCCAGCACGATACAGTCAAGAGAAACTGTTTGGACTCTATCGGGTTAAATGGCATCTGGATACAGCATTAGAGATATTAGGAATGCTGTGAAACACTCCATTGCATAGAAGGAGCAGGAGAAACAAATAACTCTTGACTTCTAACTCCTAAACTCAGCACCAAAAAAAAGGGGAGAGAGCAGGACATAAGCCGGGTTCTGTTCTCTTGCGAGGGCAGTTATCTATCTGGGACGCTTGTTACCAAACGCCTCTAGCGGCTCTCGTTGAGCGGAACTGGTAAAAGACCAACCGTAGTCCCTATCGCCTTGCTCCCAACCGGGGTTTACCGAGCCAGTACCTCTCGATACTGCTGGTGCGCTCTTACCGCACCTTTGCACCCTTACCAAATCAAGTAAAAAGTAAAAAGGCAAAAGAAAGATTTCTTTCTTTTTACTTTTGCCTTTTACCTATTCCCTAATTATTGGCGGTATCTTTCTGTGGCACTATCCTCACGATCGCTCGCACTGGACGTTATCCAGCAAGTTTGGTCTTTCGGGAGTCCGGACTTTCCTCAAACCAGTAACTATGACTGATCTGCAACCGCCTGCGCCTACTCTCTCCTTAGATCCAGTGTAATCGTTGGATGGCATAGTCAAGTCTGGTTGGTATTACTTTTTTTTATTCCAGGGTAAAGCATAAGTCCAAGGTAGTTTCCTGACTGTGAAAGGACAATTGATAATACTAATGGGAGGAAAATCACGACCTGGGGCTAGACCTAAACGCACTTCAGATATCCTTAACACCAGTTGCAGGGAAAAGTCCAACTCCTTTCTTCTGTTAATAAATTCGTCGTACAACTTTTTTTGTCCTTTTTGCAACCCGTTGATATCAATTAGTGGTTTTTTCGCCGAATAGGTTCCAGCTTCTTTATCGCGCTCGAATACATCTTCTGCTGTCACTGTTTCAGAAAGTGTTTTCTTGGGAGCAATCAGGCTAGGACTTTGGGGTACTGCTAAGTCGCGGGTTAAGTCTGGTGATTTGCGAATTACGCGGCGCGACTGCTTGCTATGTTCAACGACTAAAGAACTGTTGTCCCAGTCAACGTATACGGCAATATTTTCAGATTTATTTTCAATGCTAATCCCTAAATCTTTCAAATCATCAATTGGATATGAGGGTTTAAGTTTAAAGGAAATCCCAATTTTATCATCGAGATTTTGTGCTTTGAGTTGCTCGTCAACAGTTCCTTTTTTAAACTCAAACTTAATTTGATCATCGATAGATTCAACCATGCGGTTAAAAACATAGGAAACACCGATCACATAAATCGTCAAAACTATTAAATTCTGGTCGCTACTCCTCATAAATTAAAATATTAACTCCCGGTGCTAATGAATGTATATTTGACTTGTCGCCCATCTGCAATTATTAATTACGCTTAATTGTTACAGAATTTTGCAGCCAGCCCCGTTGCCAAAAAAAGAATAGTAAACCAAGTGCGATCGCTCCCATCCCTGCCAAGCACATTGGGTAGCCCCAATACGAATTCAATTCAGGCATATTATATGGTGATTTTTCAGTATTGAAATTCATCCCATATATTCCGGCCACAAAAGTCAGTGGAATAAAAATTGTTGAAACTACCGTTAGTACCTTCATGATTTCATTCATTTTATTACTTACTGCCGAAAGGTACACATCCATTAATCCAGATGCTAGTTCTCGATAAGTTTCCACCATATCCATCACTTGCACTGTATGGTCATAACAGTCTCGCAAGTAGATCCGCACTTCTTCACTAATCAAATCACTGCCATCTCGAATTAAAGAATTAATTGCATCTCGCTGGGGCCAAATAGCACGACGTAGTTGCAGTAGTTCTCGCCTAATTTGATAAATGTTTTGTAGTGTTTGTGGGTTCGGTTTGACTATTACCTCCTCTTCCAACTCTTGGATTCGTTCACCATAAAGCTCTAGTACTGGAAAAAAGCCATCAATAATCGCATCTAGCACGGCGTAAGCTAAATAATCGGCTCCTTGTTTGCGGATGATCCCTTTGTTTTTTTCAATTCGCGATCGCACTCCTTCAAAACAATCATGTTCTGGTTCTTCTTGTACTGTCAGCAAATAACTTTTCCCTAATATCAAACTTACTTGCTCGCTGTAAAAACCACAAGTTCTTTCCTTTGCTACTACCATGCGGGCAATGAATAGCAATTGGTCTTCATAATCCTCTGTTTTGGGACGCTCCGGTACATTGACTATATCTTCTAAAACTAGAGGATGTAATTCAAAAACGTGACCTAATCGTTGTAATATGTCTTGACTGCCTAAACCTTGTACGTCTACCCAAGAAATGGATTCCATCTCCAAATAGGGGATACATTCTTCTGGAGTTGCCATTTGTTCGCGGATGAAATTGGTTTGGTTATAATCAATCAAGAAAATTATCGGTGACGGAGAATCTTCGTCAATAATAATTGTTCCAGGTATAGTCCCTGGTTGGTGATAAAACTCATCCTCATATAGTCTAGTTTCTATTTTGGGAAGGCGACGCAATTTTCGTGC
>CAZZZY010000768.1:0-3389 GCA_964658545.1 uncultured Acetobacteraceae bacterium
CAAAATCCAAAATTATCTAGCTGGTGCAGTTGTTGGTGAAGGCTTTGTGTTATTTGCCAATGATCTAAAAGTGTTGCGAGATGCCATCAATAATGTTCAAGCACCCGATCTAAATTTGACTAGCTCCCCCGAATACCAAAAAGCCACTAAAGAACTGCCCAAAGGGGGTTTAGCTGTAGCTTTCTTGAATCTTCCCATTGTGGCAAAATGGCAAGGGTTAGAGTTACCAGAACAACTTTATAACAGCCAGATTATTTCCCTGGCGTTGAATCCCAAAGGATTGCTGGCGGAAACCACCTTTTTGACTTCATCGGAAATTCTCGCTCCATCTGCACCACTATCTAAACCTGTGGGAGCATTGCAGTATATTCCAGCGTCCGCAGGTTTGGCAATTTCCGGCTCAAATTTGAGTAATTTGGGTGACAGCGATTTAGCCAAACTCTGGAAACAAGCAACAGCTACGATATATGGTTCTGGGGAAGATGTGGTTTCTCGGTTAGCAAAACCTTTGGCGGATGTCCAAAAAAGCTGGGGTATAAACTTACCAAAGGATATTTTTAGCTGGGTAAAAGGAGAATATGCCGTAGCATTGTTACCTGAGAAAGAGCAAACAACCCCCCATTGGATTTTTGTGGTGGAAAAATCCGAGAGTGTAGAACAAGGTATTGCTCGATTAGATGCGATCGCATCATCCAATGGACTCAGTATTAATCCCCTGACTCTAGACAAGCAAAAAATCTCCGCTTGGACAGAGTTAACTACGGCAACTAAAAAAAGTGATGTTAAAGAGGGAACATCCTTCAGTATTGAAACAAAAGTGCGGGGATTGCATACAAACTTAGGAAATTACGAAATTTTCACCTCTGACTTAGAAACGATGGATGAAATTATCACAGGCAAGGATAATTCCTTGATTGACAATCCCAATTTTAAAGATAGTATTGCTGAGATTCCTCTACCAAATCAAGGCTATATATATCTGGATTGGATAAAAAGCCAGAATTTGTTCGAGCGTCAAGTACCGATTCTCAAGCTAGTGGAAGTTTTAGGGAAACCGTTTTTTGAGAATCTGCGATCGCTCACAGTCAGTAGTTATGGAACCGACACGCGATCGCTTAAAGGTGGCGTTTTCTTCCAACTCCATAATTGGTGAGATTTTTATCAAAGCTCAAAGTGCAGAAGGTATAGCGGTTCTCGAAGTACAAGAACCCCACCCTTAACCCCCTCCCCGCAAGCGAGGAGGGGACTCAAGACTCGTTCAACAACTTGACGTAGAAACGTTTTATATCGGTTCTAAGAATTTTTATATTTATAAGTTATGATTATGGAAAAAATAATCAATTTAAAAATTCATTAAAAATGAAAGAAATATGAAAATCTCTTTAGATAAAAATTCAGATGTATATACTCCAAATTAGTTACAAAAAATTGGCTTTTTTCTCTTTTTAGTGTACGCTAAATAAAGATTGAAAGGGAGTAGCTGCTGGCTAATAAAGTCAGTATATCTGAATCAACATACTGGCGTATCGCCTGGTTCAGGTGACAAGTTTTTGAGTCTCAGTAGTTAACTGAGCCAAATTTTTCAGCTTGGGAGCGAGACTTTCACTAGGTTCACATCTGATGTGAGCTTGGTGGAGTGCATCTGTGCTGCTCAAGCTCACTCAGAAAAGTTGCAATAAATCTGAGGAGCTTGCTCGACTCTTATCACAATGGAATTAAACCTTTTTGTTTCGACTTTTGCACTAATATTTCTGGCGGAACTTCCAGACAAAACTGCTTTTGCAGCTTTATTACTTGCCACTTGTCATCATCCTTTTGCAGTTTTTATAGGTGCGGCAGCAGCATTCGTAATTCAGAGCCTTATTGCAGTGGCGTTTGGTAGTTTATTTAGCCTTCTGCCACCCCAAATTATTCACATAAGTGCAGGTATTTTGTTTTTAGCGTTTGCAGTCATGATGTGGCGTAAAGATGAATCCGAAGATGAGACTATCAAATGTGATGAGACAGAAAAGAAAGTTCGTTTTTCTAAATCTGTTAGCTCTACATTTATGACTATCTTTATTGCAGAATGGGGAGACTTGACACAGCTAGCAACAGGCACTTTAGCAGCAAAATATGATGCTCCAATTACTATTTTCACTTCCGCAACTTTAGCACTTTGGGCTGTGACGGGTATTGCGGTAATAATCGGATATAAGGCCAAACATCTCATCCCAGCAAAACTGTTGCAGAGAGTTGCTGCAACTGCATTTGCGGTAGTAGGAATCGGACTCTTGCTTAAACATTAGTATTCAGTCATGCTCTTCCATCACTTTCTCTAGATAAAAAACAATAATCCTTGTTAAACAAGACTTTCAGGCAAAAGGCATGATTTTAGCCATAATGTTAGAAAATTAGGTTCGCTTAAAGGGGAAAACAACCTTTAACCGTTAACATACAACCCAGATTACAAGGCAGGAAAGTTGGGATTTGGTTTTTTAGATTAATAAAATTAAATTTGCATACAAAAATATAGAGTAGGCATATTGCCTACTCTATATTTCCCATTCAATTGCTGCTTGGTATCATTGACTTTAGTTAATATCTATCATTACGCAAATCATCAACCACATCTCTACTAACAGCAATCTCTATACGGCATCTAGCCGACAATTTATCCAGCATTTATCCAAGTCTCTGGGTGCGGTTAATCGTAGACTTGTTACTAGCAATTCGCTGTTTGTTTGTAAAAAACTCTATTGTGGCACATTTTAATGTGGCACAACCAACTGAAATTTCACTGGAATTTTTTCATTAGAATATGTATATATCATTACTTATTTAACAGCCTGTTGGAGGGCTACTATGAAATACTGTCGCCCCCGACTTCAGTTTAGCGGTGTTTGGTTGTTGGCTATAATTACCGCCATCACAGCTACCCCTGTAATAGCAGAGACAGCGAATTTTGGTACTTTCAAGTTATCAACAAACTTTAATCCAGCACAAGGAGCAGTGCAGGGGTTTACAGGTGGTTCTTACTCATTGTCTGCCATAAGTAACCGCGATCGCGATCAAAAAGCCTGTATTGGCTTTGGCGATCCCAAGCCAGATCATATTATGGTTTTGGAAAAGGATTTTTCCCAGTTAACAATACAAGTCGATAGCAAGGGAAACGACACCACTTTACTGATCCAAGGCCCAGATGAAAAGACAATCCGTTGTGGCGATGACACTGGCAAAAGTAAAGATGCTAGCATTAGCGATCGCAACTGGAAAAGTGGTACATATCGAATTTGGGTAGGCACATTTAATCCTGGGGTCAAGCTCGATTATACTCTGACAGTGGAGCAGCAGTGAAGCAGGGAGTTAGGAGTTATAAGTCAAGTTATTAATAACTAATTCCCAATTCC
>CAZZZY010000769.1:0-3388 GCA_964658545.1 uncultured Acetobacteraceae bacterium
AGCGTGTAGTTATAGAAAATTTACTCAAAGCTCGTTTTGGTGAATTAGATGAGCAATTATCTGCAATTCTTGAGCCTTTATTGTCATTGCCACCGGAACAATTCACTCCTTTGCTAATACAATTATCTCGTGAGGAATTGTTAGCAAGATTTGCTGAACAGCCATCATCAGAAAATTAAGAGTTGATTTTCAATCAAAAGTTAGGGTGTGTTATGGCGTTAGCCTAACGCACCGTGTTGTATAGCGGTGCGTTAGGCGCTTGACCAAAGTTTATCGTAACCAACTATATAGATTAACACCTATACAGAAAATATTTGTTACCAAAAATGTAATCGGAGAAACTAAACTGACCGCCTGGGAGAAAATGTAAATGGAGGTAAGTTCACCTCAACACCATCTGTTAAACTTACACTCACCAAAAACTTCTCATCCCAATTCCCCACCACACGCGTAAATAAGTAAGAATCACCCTGTTGTGGATTTATACCCCGTTCTACTAAAACCCCAGTTTGGTCACTCACCCGCAGCTTTAAATGACCCGGTAAAGCTGTGTGAGAAGCTGTGCCAAGAACTAACAATAATGTCCACAAATTCGCTTCTGATTCCCCTAACAAATGCCAAGTCACAGCATACAACCGCAGAGGAATTGCTGTTAACAGAAAATCTTGATACGCACCCCGCGCCACAGCCGGAATTTCTAAACCTCGCTGCTGAAGTTGGTTAATAATGGCTGGAAACTCTTCTGTTGGACTTCGCATCGCCGCCGTTGGTGTCAAACTCGGCAATAATCGCCAAGAAAATTCCTCTGCTAATTCATCTAATTCATTCCACAACCAACGTCCCACATTCAGCGCTGGCTCTGTCAACAATTTCAGTAAATCTTTTAAGCTGTCACTAACTGAAGACGTGTGTGTTTGCTGCTGTAAATTATCAATCCAATTCAGCAACTCTGGATGAGTCAACACTACCTTTCCCTGTTCCCAAGTCAACACTTGCCATAGTTCTATTCCAGGCGATCGCAATTGGGGTAATAATGCTAGTAATTCATTTTTGATTGTCGATAAAATCTGGGTATTTTCGCTTTTTGATGGTAAAGCAATTGTTTCTGGTTCTAGACAACTCAAGTATAACAATAAGCGGTCTGGATTATTCTCAAACAAACTCACAAGTATTTGATAATTCCAATCTGCTGATGATTGTAAATTAACTCTTGTCTGGTATTCTCTTAACTGCTGATAAGATAAAAATCCCGAAATAAGTGCTGCATCTTCTTCTTCTAAAACTTCCACCCACACATAAAAATGAGGAATATATTCTGGTAAATCTACAACTGCTTGCGGTAAATACATTTGATCATCAGTCAGGCTACCAGTGGTAATTAAACAAACTTGAAATTTACCTACCTGTAAATTTGCCACAGCCGCGATCGCCTTCGCAAGTACTGGCTGGAAAGTTGTACATCTTTCCCGATTAATTGTCAGAGAATTTGCCCGTGATGCTAACCATTCTTCAAAAGCGCATAACGCCAAAGTATGAATATAAGTTTGCCACTGCTGAGACGAATTTTTGATTTTACTACTGACTTCTACTGCTTGAGTAATTTGTTCGCCAGAGAGAGTAATGGCGGCTGTTGGTAAAGATTCAAAATCTAGCCGCATCTGCGGAGTATTTTGGGATAAATTAGTCATATTTCCTCATTAAGCGAATCAAGATAACGGCAGAGTCTTTCCCGAAACAGACCATTTTCTATTGTGTTGATTTTTGCTGTTTGAGATTGATTTCCTGCTTCTTTTATAACCTGAGTAATTTGTTCGTCAAGAGCAAGCTTAATTTGCTGTTCTAGAGTTGTCAGGCTGTCTGGATGAGAATAGTTTTTTGCCAAATCTAAAACGCGCTCGCATAACAATAATAAAAGCTGTTGTCTGACATCAGCACGAAATTCTTTTAGTTTTAGCAAACGAGTTACTGCATCTTGGGCACGTAATCCCATACTGTCAGCAATTTCTGTCATGCGTAAATTTTGACAGTGAAATAACTTGAGTGCTTGCAAAAACTTTTTGGCTTTTTCACCCTTTTTCCGTTGTAATCTATTTATCCGTGATTGAGTCACTATAGCCAATGCTTGTTCTAAACAAGCCAGAAATTGGGGGCGATATAATTGCAAAAACTCTGTCTGTTCATCTTCATTATCTAACGCCTTGGTAGTGTCAGTATACTCATCACCAGTAATAGTATCTAGAGCTTTTGTTGGTAAAGACCCACCCCGCATACAAATCCGGTATTCTCTTAGTTGAGTCGCGAGTTTTTGCAGTTGTGTCATCACAGTCTCACTCTTGAGAGTTTGACTAGTTTGACTTTGGAGGAGAGTGGCGATTTGTTGTAGTTGTTGAGTTGTCGGTGTAGTACATTTTCCCCCAATCGAGAGCGATCGCTGTTGCAGACGCGCTGTCCGATAAACAGCATGGTAGCTTTCTAAAAGCTGTTGCGCTTGTTGAATTTCTGGAGGTGTTAAGGCGTAAAATTCTCGGAAAATGCGCTCTAGCTGTTGAGGTCGAGTATCATTGAGAATTGCCCAGTCACTCACCATGTAAACTCCGCACTCCAGCAAAAATTTATTGAGTGCAGCATCGTGTTTGACTCTGGTAGTTGTCCAGGTTGTGAGACTGCTTTGTTGTGGGTTAAAACTCTGCAAAATCTTTTGAGAAAGAGATTGATAAGTGCCATTCGGTTGTAGCCTGCCATCATCATCTAGGACGTAAGGCAGCAAATCAGCACAACTGAAACCGTGAACACTCCCAAAATTGGCTGCCAATTGTAAGCAAACTTGCTCAATTTGCCAAGATATAAAACACAATAGACAACGTTGTGCTAACAATGCTATATCAGCAGGCGCATCCCGCGATAGTTGCAGCAGTTGGAGTTGAATTTCTGCATCTGGGACATGATGACAATCTGTATTATCTGCGATGGCCTTCCGCCCACCGGAGGCGATCGCTGGGAACACATCTACAAAAAACGCCTTAGCTGCACTAATTTCCTGAACCTGTCGCCGTCCCGCCCCATCAATTTTCACTAGTTGCCAATATCGTGATGCCACACCCATAAGTATTTGAACTAAACCATCAACAGCAGTATCGCCTGACATTGATTCTTAATTCCAGAGTCACTTACCTTATGCAGTTTTAGCTTGTATGGCAAAAACTCATTGAGGACAAAAACTTAGGATCTTAAGTCACTTTGCGTGCCTTGGCAGATGAGACGAGATTGAGCAAACCATAATTTTTGCATACCTGACTGAGTACCTGGAGATACATAAAAACAGAAGCATTCAGAAGGCAGCTATGCTGGAGGCTCAGTTGGCAGAAGGGAAACCACGTTTAAAAACGTG
>CAZZZY010000770.1:0-3384 GCA_964658545.1 uncultured Acetobacteraceae bacterium
GGCATTGGGCATTGTTATTCTTCTCCTACCCCTCCGCCCCTCCGCCTCCATTCCCCATTCCTTCAATTTTCTAGCGAGAATAGTTGCGATCGCACCCTTCCTTTCGCTACGATCTGTAAGCTTTAGGGTGTAGGTAAAGAAGCTTGGAATACAGCACTGACATTGTGAGCTATCCTAGCCAAACCCAAATTAATCAGATTTTACAGGAAAAACGATGGCGAAACGCGTACAGTTAGTTTTAAATCAGGATATCAGCAAGCTGGGGAAATCTGGCGACTTAGTGGAAGTAGCTCCAGGCTACGCTCGTAATTATCTGATTCCCCAAAAATTGGCAACCAATGCCACTCCTGGTATTCTCAAGCAAGTAGAACGCCGTCGTGAGCAAGAGCGTCAACGGCAATTAGAACTCAGACAACAAGCTCTTGAGCAAAAAGAATCTCTTGAAAAAGTTGGTAGCTTGACAATTGCCAAACCAGTTGGTGAAAACGAAGCAATTTTTGGTACTATTACTACCCAAGACGTTGCAGATGCAATTAAAGCAGCCACAGGTCAAGAAGTGGATCGGCGTGGCATTACCATCCCCGATATTAACCACCTTGGTACTTATCAAGCCGAAATCAAGCTGCATTCAGAAGTAGCGGCACAAGTCGATATTCAAGTCGTCGCTAGTTAACTCAGGAGGGGGACGCAGGGACGCGGAGATGAAAATAATAACTCCTAACTCCTGTACAGACGCGATTAATCGCGTCTCTAGCAAAATCGTCAAAACTAAAATCGTTTATGGCTGAAGAACTGAATTTTAAAGGCGATGGTAGCGATCGCCTCCCCCCACAAAATATTGAGGCGGAAGAAGCGATTTTGGGGGGTATTTTGCTAGATCCAGAAGCGATTAGTCGAGTTAGCGATCGCCTCCTTCCCGAAGCTTTTTACATTAGCGCTCACAAAGATATTTATCAAGCAGCTGTGAGGCTCCACACCCAAGGTAAAGCTACAGATTTGCTCTCTGTCACCAGTTGGTTAACTGACCATGAGATGCTTGCCCGCATAGGCGGCAGAAATAAATTAGCAACTCTGGTAGACCGCACAGTGTCAGCCGTGAACATCGATGCCTTAGCAGGGTTGGTGATGGACAAATACCTGCGGCGGCGCTTAATTAAAGCTGGCAATGAAATTGTACATCTTGGTTACGAGACAGAAACCGAGTTACCAATTGTTTTAGATCAAGCAGAACAGAAAGTTTTCGGCGTTACTCAAGAGCGTCCCCAATCGGGTTTAGTTCACATTTCTGATACTCTCATTAATAATTTCCAGGATATTGAGGATCGCAATCAAGGCATCGCCTTACCTGGTATTCCCTGTGGATTTTACGATTTAGATGCAATGACCAGCGGTTTTCAGCGTTCTGATTTGATTATTGTCGCTGGCAGACCATCAATGGGAAAAACGGCCTTTTGCTTGAACCTTGCTCATAATATCGCCGCTTCTTATAAATTACCAGTTGCTATTTTCAGCTTGGAAATGTCCAATGAGCAACTGACGCAACGGCTATTAGCTAGCGAAGCGCAAATTGAAAGTAGTTATCTGCGGACTGGTCGCCTCAGTCAAACACAGTGGGAACCTTTAACCCGTGCTATTGGTATCCTCTCTGATATGCCGATTTATATTGATGACACGCCGAATATTACAGTTACACAAATGCGTAGTCAGGCAAGAAGACTGCAAGCGGAAGTTGGAACTGAATTAGGATTAATTGTAATAGATTACTTACAATTGATGGAAGGAGCAGGTGATAATCGCGTACAAGAATTATCAAAAATTACCCGTCAACTCAAAGGTTTAGCGCGGGAATTATCTGTACCAGTGATTGCTTTATCTCAGTTGAGTCGCGGCGTAGAAGCACGCACTAATAAGCGTCCGATGTTATCTGATTTGAGAGAATCCGGCTCGATCGAACAGGACGCGGATTTAGTAATAATGTTATACCGTGATGAATATTACTCTCCCGATACTCCCGATCGCGGCATTGCAGAAGTCATTATAGCTAAACATCGCAACGGCCCTACAGGAACTGCGAAACTTTTATTTAATCCACAGTTTACAAAGTTTCAAAATTTAAAAATTTAGCTATTCAATTGGGGACTGGGGAGGCAGAGGAGCAATGCCCCATCCCCCATCCCCTAGTTTCTACTTAACGGCCAGCAATTCCACATCAAATAACAAAGTAGAATTAGGCGGAATTACATTACCAGCACCACGAGCGCCATAACCTAAATCTGGGGGGATGATTAACTTACGACGACCGCCTACTTTCATAGTGCTAAGTCCTTCATCCCAACCTTTGATTACCTGTCCAACGCCAATTTTAAAGCTGAAAGGTTGGCCGCGATCGCGTGAACTATCAAACTTAGTACCATCTTCTAAAGTGCCGACATAGTGAACTTCAACTGTTTGTCCAGGTTGAGGAGTCGCCCCAGTTCCCTCTTTTAATTCGACATATTTTAATCCAGAGGGGGTGGTTACGACATTAGCATCAGACATAGGATTGCTCGCAATTAGAGTATTATTTTCAGTTACAGTTGTGGGCACTGGTGGCGTTTGGGTTAACTGGGCAGCAATGGCAGTATTCTGTTTACTACCTACTTGCCCCACAAGCAAAAGCACAACACACACCAGCATGAACGCCACACTGAGGAAAATTGGTTTCAAAATCAGTTCTCCTTACTTAAGTATCCTGGCAAAAACATTACCAGCAGGACACAATTAGTTTAAATCAGAAAGGGCATTTTAACGCCAAAGCTTATTTTCTAAATCGCGCACTTGACGCTCTAAACGGTCAATTCTACCGCGCAGTTCGTCCACTTCTGACTGGCGAGCTACCCCTAAATCTTGCATCATATTTCGCATTTGTCGTTGCATTTGGACATCCCAGTTTCCCTGCTCTGACTTTAACTGCTGGGCAAGATCATCTATAACAGCCTTGGCTTGCTCAGGATTTAGCTTGCCGTCTTTAACTAAGTCATCGCTGACTTGTCGCAGTTTTTCTGCTACTAAAGACGTTGTGCCAAGACCTACCATCATTAGTTGTTGCAACCAGTTGCTATTGTCCATATTGCCTTCCTCTTACTTGTTTCAAACCAGCCGACCCTTGCTCCTGAGTGTAGGCAATCAAGCTATGCTAAAAGCCTAGTTCTTCTAGCCTACATCTCTATTTTGGCAAATTAGCAAACACAGAGATTGTCTGACTTTTCACGGTATCTGGAAAACCTCTCTCTAAATCTCTCTTCCTAAAAGGAAGAGAGATTTTGAATTTTCCCCCTTCCCGTGTCGGGAAGGGGGTTAGGCTTTTCCATATAACGTGAAAACTCAGAGAGATTGCAGGGTATG
>CAZZZY010000771.1:0-3381 GCA_964658545.1 uncultured Acetobacteraceae bacterium
GAAACGTGATGAGACAGGAAATAAAAACGACCGTGAGTGAGCGCAACCGCATATAATACCCCATTATAACTTATAACCTCAGCTTACCTGAATTTAACTACAAGGGGATTGGAGACTTTAATTTAACTTTTGTAATAATTAGGGAAATAAACCCTCAATTGCTATCAACTTATGACTCCAGATGAGATTGAAGCATCAATGCTCGCAGCCTTTAATGATTGTGATGCAGCAAGCTGTCCTCTCACTGATACACAGAAACAAATATTACTGCAAGTGGTCGAGCAAATTCAGGTAAATTCTACCTTTAGAGCATCAAATATTGCTAATCCCTTAGACGAACTTACCGCAGAGGAGTTAGAAGTATTTTTACAGTTTGTTAAGGATGAAGAACAACGCAACCGCACTTGGAAAGTGCAATTACTCAACGACTGGCTGCTAGAAAATGACTCTGGAACAGTACAATTTATCCGGCAACGCTATGGTTTACAGTGGTTGAATCGTGTTGAGTCATGCCATTTTGATAAATATTCTTATTTTGAGGATGCACTCAAGTTAAGAGTAGGCGATCGCATTGAAGTTTCCAATGCATTATGGGAATGGGTGCAAGAAGATGGGCCTTGTAAGCGCGAATGGTTTCCTTGTATGGTGATTAAGGTCGAGGAAATTAGTAACGATGATGATACCTCTACTAACTCCGTCGTCCGCTTCTTCAACGGCGCTGAGTATGAAATTCAAGGAATCTACGAATGGAATCGCTATAACTGGCGCTGGCCGCAGAAATAGTTAGGAGTTAGGAGTCTATGAAATTATTGCTTAAACAACGCCCAAGCCAAAAACCTCTCAGTATAATACAAGGCTAATTGATTGCTCACACCGTTGAAAACGGCATCAAAAGCGTGTTCTGCCCAAGGAATTTGTAGAAAAACCGTAGTATTGCCAGAGTTATGTAAACGTTCATACATCTGTCTGCCAAATCGCGCTTCCACCAAATGGTCACGACCACCGTAAATTAATAAAGTTGGTGGTAAAGGGTGCGTTAGATAATTTATCGGTGAAGCAATTTGATATTGATTAGGCAATTCTTCTAATGAACCACCCATAAATGCTTTCAAAACAGCGCGGGTGTTGATAGGATCGGGAAATGGTGGTGTTTTATATCCTTGAGTCAAGTCAACAGGCCCATAATAGTCTACCACAGCCCGAATGGGTGGTGCATCTGGTTGATAAGCCGCTAGCATTGCTAGATGCGCTCCCGCAGAACGTCCTATAAGTACCATCCGTTCTGCATCAGCTTCATAAGCGGCTGCATATTTGCGAATAAAATTCAAGGCTGTACGCACGTCATCTAACTGAGTTGGAAACTGATATTTAGGTGCGTGTCGATAGTCGATAGCAAATACCGTATATCCCTGATGAGCGATATATTGATTAAACTCAGAATTGGCACTAGGATTGCCATATTGCCAAGCTCCACCATAAATTACTACCACTGCTGGATATTTCCCTACCTCTGGGGGTTGGTAAACTTCCATTTTTAAAGGCACTCCCGCAGGAGAAGCAAAGAGAATATTTTTGTGATGACGGGTTTTACCTAATGCAATACCCCCGAAAAAATTAACTAAATCAAAGGGATGGGTTTGGAACTTAGCCCTTACTTGGACTGGAATTTGCTCTAGATAATTTGTTCCTAACCCTTGTTTCATCCCTTTTGCCATCTGCATTTGAGTTAGTGGAATATTCACTAGTACCCATGCACAAATTAGCAATCCAATTAAACTGAAAATGCGGGCTAGGCGTTGTAGTTGACGGCGACGAATGTAGAAAAAAGATAGTAACAAACAGAGCAAATTTAATAACAATAACCAAGGACTAACTTCTGGCGCTCCCACTGCTAGGGTGAGTAAAAACATATTTGGAGCGGGAAGAACAATCCAAGAACTGAGAAATAGACTTACAAAACTTAGTAAGAAGAGAAGCCATGATAAAAGTATTTGGGGTTTGGGGAACATAGACGAAAAAAATAATACCAAAGAGATCGCGCATTGAGTTTACCCTATTCGCTATGCAGCGCAATCAAATTGTTTCTCTATTAGACATCTCCGAAAAAGAAAAAGACCCCACTTCCATACCTCTCCCCGTTGGCGTTAGCCTGTCGTCATACCAATTCACAAAAACTCTGATACAGAGATACAGATAGGTTTCTCGTAAGGGCATGGCAATGCCATGCTCCTACCAATGTATTTGTATCATTATTAAAGTTAAATGGTATCAGACAAGCGGAGAGAGGGTTTAAAACCCCCCTTCCCTGGTAGGGAAGGGGGGAAGGGGGGTTAGGTCTGCGTATAATTATGTGGTATCTAAATCTTTTCTGGAGATGTCTATTGATCCAAACCCAGATGCTCTCTTAACGCTTGGCGCATTACTTCTACAGGTACATTTTCCTGCTGCAACCAAATTTTTAATGCTGCTACCCCTTGCTGGACTAACATTTCTAATCCATCGATCGCAATTGCCCCTTGTTTTTCAGCTTGCTGTAGAAATTGCGTTGGTTTAGGGATATATATCAAATCGTAAGCGATCGCACCCGTTGGTAAATTCGCTATTTCTTCTCCACTCAAAGGCGACTCATCAACCTTGGGATACATACCGATGGGGGTTGTGTTTACTAGCAAGTCTGCTTGAGGAATCAATTTTGCTAGTTCATCCCATGTACCGACTTGCAAATTCTCTTCTATAGGTGAATTACTCCAACTATCGCAAAATGCTTGTAATTTTTGCACATTGCGCCCCAACACATAAATTTTGGCAAAACCTAGCTGGTGACAACCTGCTACAACTGCTCTGGCTGCGCCACCATTACCTAAAATTACCGCTACCTTCTGACTCCAATCCTGCTTATAGGTTGTCTGCAAAGGAGCGATAAATCCTTCTATATCCGTGTTTGTCCCCACCCATTGATTATTTTGGCGACTAACAGTATTCACTGCGCCGATAGTTTGAGCCAGGGGTGTAATTGCTGAGAGTAGCGGCATGATTGCCTGTTTGTGGGGGATTGTAACACTAAAGCCGACAACCCCAATCGCGGCAAAGCCTGCGATCGCTATTTCTAAATTCTCTGGTGCTATGGGAAAGGGAAGATAAACGTAATCTAATTTTAATTGGGCGATCGCCGCATTATGCATCACTGGCGATAGCGAATGCTCCACCGGATGTCCAATTACCCCCAGCAGTTTAGTTTTACCTGCAATTAATCTTTCTTTAGTCATTAGTTACTTCTCCCTTGACTCTCTTCTTGCTTAAGACTTCTTCCCCTTCTTCGATCGGGGTTAGGCTTTAGTCATTAGTTACTTCTCCCTCGACTCTCTTCTCGCACTAGTACGT
>CAZZZY010000772.1:0-3380 GCA_964658545.1 uncultured Acetobacteraceae bacterium
GCGATCCCAGCTTCTGTCATCGAACAGGCGATGCCTGCGGCGGGCTACGCTTGAGGAATTTCCTGCGGAGTTGAAGGCGTTGGAATATGATCAGCGATGGGAAGTAGAAAATACCATTGATGAGTTGAAAATACATCTTTTGGGGCGAAAGACTCATGTCCGTTCCCAAGCTTTTTAGCCTTAACTGAACCGTATTGGACTAAAATCCTAATTTCTCCAATACTGATTTTGTAGAAACAACATGGCGTTCTAAACCCAGTTCTTTTGGGCTGACCCCAAGTGCTAAAGCAATCAGCTGGGGTAAATGCAAAACTGGTAAACCTAGCTTCTGTTCAATCACCTTTTCCACCTCTGGCTGACGCGAATCTAAATTTAAGTGGCACAGAGGACAAGGTGTAACGATACAGTCAGCGCCAGATGTCAAAGCGTCTTGAATATGCATCCCCGCCATCTTGAAAGATTGGGTAGTGGCATAGCTAGCCAGGGGCCAACCACAACATTGCGTCCGGCCTCGGTAATAAATTGGTGTTGCACCCACTGCCCGAAACATATTTTCCATCGCTTCTGGTTGGAAAGGGTCGTCATCAGGCATAGACTTTTGGGCGCGGAGGAGATAGCAGCCATAAAAAGCTGCACATTTTAATCCACTTAACTTCCGAGTGACACGTTTGGTAATTTCTTCTAAACCGTAATCTGTCACCAAAGCGTAGAGGAGATGTTTAACGTCGGTACTGCCGCGATAAGGCGAACAGCCTTCTTTATGCAGCAAGCCATTAACTTGTTGAATATAGCTAGGGTCAGAAGTCTTGCATTCTTTCAGGTGTTCGTTCACATGACCGATAACACCTTGACAAGTACTGCAATGGGTAAGTAAGGGCAAATTTAATTCTTCTGCTAAAGCAATATTTCTCGCGTTGACTGTATCTTCTAGCAATTGGGAATCTTCTTTAAATGTGCCAGAACCACAGCAAGCAGCTTTTTTCAGTTCAACCAATTCAATACCCAGTGCTTTGGTAAGGGCTTGAGTTGACTGGTAAAGTTCCCGACAGGCCCCTTGGGCAACACAACCGGGGAAGTAAGCGTATTTGAGTTTGAGTGTCTGAGATAACATAGAGGTATATTTGGTTTAGGGCGATCACTCTAAACAATAACTGTTTTATTACTCCTTGTTAGCACTAAAGTTCTGATGTTTGACGTTTAGCAACCCTTTAACCGTCTAGGTTCAAAGCCGCAACGTCTACATATTCTGATTGCTAGCAAGGTTGTAAATACCGATCGAGACATTGTAAAAAATTTAGTAATAATTAGACAACCGAAGCATTTACACGGTATCGGCGATGGTGTAACCCCCTCCCCTAGCCAACTGTTCCCAGAAAACTTACCCCATTCTTTTGAGGAATGGCAGGGTTTTTCTAACAGAAAACCCCTTGGTAGTGTACGGGCGATCGCGCTTGACGATAAGATGTATATGCTCAAAACAATGTCTCCCGTAAAGAGCAGAACCTAGCAACTGGTTAAGGACTTTTATTATTTATGAGCCAAACGGAACTTTTTGAAAAGGTCAAGAAAATCGTCATCGAACAACTGAGTGTTGACCCCCCTGATAAAGTCACACCCCAGTCTAAGTTTATGGAAGATTTAGGAGCCGATTCCCTAGATACTGTTGAACTCGTGATGGCTTTGGAAGAAGAATTTGATATCGAAATTCCCGACGAAGCTGCCGAGCAGATTATATCGGTTCAAGACGCAGTAGATTATATCAATAACAAAGTTACCGCATCAGCTTAAAAAAAGTTTTGAGTCTTTAAAGTTCAGATGGCTTTGTCTCGCCCCCTCTGGGCGCTTATGGCGCAAAACCACTGCTTTGACTTTTCACTGAGTGCTGAACAGTTAAAAGTTTAGGAGTTAGAGTTTTAGGAGGCAAAAGTTAGGTGTTTTCTCCATCTTTAGGGTGCTTCCAAAACTCAGAACTCAGGACTCGAAACTCAGCACTGTTTAATGCCTGCTGCTTTTTTGCCACATTTAACTGAATCATGACAGATCATACACGTAAACGCGTTGTTGTAACTGGTGTTGGCGCGATTACACCTATAGGTAACACAGCAACAGAATATTGGGATGGATTATTGAGTGGACGCAACGGCATTGACTACATCACATTTTTTGATGCGTCTCGCCATGATTGCCGGATTGCTGGTGAGGTAAAAAACTTTGATCCACATGATTATTTGGAGCGCAAAGATGCCAAGCGTATGGATCGATTTGCCCAATTTGGGGTTGTGGCAGCAAAACAGGCTCTATCTAACGCGCAGTTAGTTATTAATGAACTGAATGCAGAACAGGTAGGTGTCATGATCGGTTCTGGCGTTGGCGGCATTAAGGTATTAGAAGACCAGCAAACTATCTACCTCAACCGTGGGCCCGATCGCTGTAGTCCATTCATGATACCGATGATGATCGCCAATATGGCAGCAGGATTAACGGCAATTCACACGGGTGCTAAAGGGCCAAATTCCTGTCCTGTAACTGCCTGCGCTGCTGGCTCCAACGCTGTAGGCGATGCTTTTCGCTTAATTCAAGGGGGATATGCTCAAGCGATGATTTGCGGCGGAACAGAGGCAGCTGTGACACCATTATCGATGGCTGGGTTTGCCGCCTGCAAAGCCCTCTCTTTTCGCAATGACGATCCGGCTCATGCTTGCCGTCCCTTTGACCGCGATCGCGACGGATTTATATTAGGTGAAGGTTCAGGAATTTTAATTCTAGAAGAACTGCAACACGCCCTCAGTCGCGGCGCTCACATTTATGCCGAAATGATCGGCTATGGTATGACCTGTGACGCATACCATATCACTTCCCCCGTCCCTGGTGGACTCGGAGCCGCCAGAGCCATAGAACTAGCGATCAAAGATGGTGGCATCACTCCCGAACAGATTAGCTACATTAATGCCCACGGCACTAGTACCCCGGCTAATGATTCAACTGAAACCTCAGCCATCAAAAAAGCCTTGGGAGAATATGCCTATCAGGTGGCAATTAGCTCCACCAAATCGATGACAGGTCATTTATTGGGTGGTTCTGGAGGTATTGAAGCAGTAGCAACAGTACTGGCGATCGCTAATGACCAAATTCCCCCGACAATAAATCTAGAAAATCCCGATCCAGAGTGTGACTTAGATTACGTACCTAACTCCAGCCGCGCTCAAAAAGTTGAGGTTGCACTATCCAATTCTTTTGGGTTTGGCGGTCATAATGTCACACTGGCCTTTAAGAAATACCTCTAAAAGAAGGCAGACGATTTTAGATTTTAGATTGGCCCCACGGATAAATCCACTTCCTCTGTAGCATCAAGGAATTATTGGTCAGAATTCAGTAGTTTT
>CAZZZY010000773.1:0-3379 GCA_964658545.1 uncultured Acetobacteraceae bacterium
GTTTGCCTGCCTCGAATTGAGATTTTTTACGTTGTTCAACTTCATCAACACTTGGCCGCGGAGGTAAAGTAGGCCACCATAGCCCACGGTCGTCTGGCCCAACAACTGCTCCTGGTGGTTTTACTCCATTCCGATTCACTACTGAAGTGTTAGCAAAGGTTTCAATGCGTGGCTGTGGTTGACTAGTTAGGTTATTAGCATACAAAACGAGCCAGGAGTAACTGATGAGCGCTGTAGCTTCATACTGTTCAGCAATAGTAGTGCTGCAACTAGTTAGTGTCAGTGCCGTTAGTACAGTTATTATTAAGGGTAAAATTTTCAACTTTTGCATTTTCAATCGTAAATATCTCTTACTAATCACTCTTGAAGAGGGAGTGTACCATCATTGCTGCCAAGGAGAAGGAATCGCTGTTGTCGAAACCACCTGACCTGTTGTTAATCTAATCGCCGTCTGCTCACAATTAGGACATTGGACTTTCACTTGAATTAGTGAAGGATGGCCAAAGTATTCTCCCATCATAGGTTCACCAGTGTACTCGCTGATTATTCCCTGCTGACAGTGCCAACACTCGAATACCACAGCGTTTGTCTTTGACCTTAAAGGAGGTATCGCCTCTGCTTGGGCTGGCTGCTCAACTGACGGCATCTCATCACTGGGAGTAATGTCAGGCTGAGAGGTTGGCTGCTGTTTCTCTAATGGTTTTATAAGCTACAAGGTCAAGCTTAGGGCTTTGGTCGTTGGGTTTGGGCTGTTGCTTGGGTAGCTTGGGCGGTAAGCGAAGCCATGCCGTTAGGCTTATCGCTCTTTTGATTTCATCAGAACTTTTGGAAGTGAACTTTGGGAAATGAGTGTATTTTAACCGCCAATTTATTTCACTAAATCGCTCCTCATCGCCAGAACGAAAGTATAGTTAGCTTTTTAGGTAACAAGCAATTTGGAGCATTAGTTTTTCATGACTTTGGTGTAAAACTTGTGAAAATCTTTGCGGTCTACTTAAATTGTCATAGAATCAGTTCATTCTGTAACTAATATTATATATGTTTTTTAATCAAAAATCGCATAGTACCAAGAAAATATGATTATCGCAGTTACTAATCAAAAGGGAGGAGTAGCGAAGACAACCTCTACTATCGCACTAAGTGGATTGCTGGCAGAAAGTTCCTCCTGCCTTGTAGTTGACTTTGATCCCCAAGGCAATTTAACCACAGGTCTAGGAATCAAGATTCAGCCAGGGCAGATGACTGCTTATGAAGTACTTACAGATCGTAAACAGAGCGCATCTGAAACTATTATTGACACCGAGTACGGAATCAAGCTGATTCCGGCTGACATATCTCTAGCATCTGGAGAAAAGCAAATTTTGACCTCGGCAGATAATAGCCGAATCCTGAGAAAGAAATTGAATCCTTTACGGCAAGAATTTGCTCATATCCTCATTGATTGTCCACCTAGCTTAGGGATGTTGACTCTAAATGCACTAATGGCAGCAGATGCAGTCTTGATCCCCGTTCAATGTCAGTTCTTTGCTTTGGAAGGCTTACGACAATTATTGGAAACTATCGAAAGTCTTCGTGATGAAGACACTCACCCCAATTTGCAAATTTTAGGAGTCTTGCCTACAATGGCAGACCGTACACTCACGACCCAAGATGCTCTCAAAACTCTTAAAACTAAACTCCCTGGGGTCAAAATTTTTGAACCAGTTCCTAAGTCTGTTCAGTTTCCAGAGTCTAACTTGGCGCGTCAACCAATCCATCGGTATACCACAGAAAGAAAATTGATTGAACCTTATCAAGAAATCGCCAGGTCAATGGCAGAACAGGAGTAATATGGCGAAGCGGCGCTTGTCAATGGCAGATGAAATGGAATTTCCGAATAAAACCAGACAATTCCTTGACTTAGTAGGAGTTACTAATAATCCTCAACTCTCGGAAAACGAATCTATTGAACAATCTTTATTAATAACTCAAATTCACCTAGCTGCTCATCAGCCTCGGCGTTATTTTTCAATTCAAGGAATGGAAAGCCTAGTTGCTTCTATTCGTGAACATGGCATCTTGCAGCCACTGCTTGTCCGACCGTTAGAATCCGGTAATTATGAATTGATTGCTGGTGAACGTCGCTACCGTGCGGCTCAAACTCTTGGAATGGAGCAAGTTCCGGTTATTATCCGCCATCTCAATGACCAAGATGCTTTCCAAGTCGCTCTCCTCGAAAATTTGCAACGGGAAGATTTAAATCCGGTTGAGGAAACTGAAGCTATTTTGCAACTGCTATCTATCCGCTTGGAATGCTCTCAAGGAGAAGTTATTTCCCTACTCAATCATATTGCTAACCGACAAAAGCAAAAAACAGAAACTACGAACAACGTTGTTCGTAACCAATGGGAAATGGTAGAAAAGATATTTTCAGTAATAGGTAGGGTGACTCCAGACAGTTTTCGTAGTCATCGCCTACCTTTACTAAATTTACCTAAAGATGTTCTAGAAATTTTGCGCCAAGGACAACTAGAATATACCAAAGCCCGTATCATCGCTCAATTGAAAGACGAAGATCAGCGACATCAACTTCTAGTGAAAACTATTGAAGAAAATCTTTCAGTTAGAGATATCAAAAGTTACATTCAATCAGTTCAACCTCCTAAGTCTTCTCAGCCGAATATCCTGACTAATCGGATGAAGTCAGCCTATCAGCGAGTTAAGCAAGCTAAAGTCTGGGAAGATCCTGATAAAGCAAAAGTTTTAGACAAGTTGTTAGGGCAAATTGAAGCTTTATTAGAGTAAAATCTCCGGTTTTTTACAACATATTTCACTCTTACCAACCTTTGAGGCGTAGCTTGCTCCCGCTTGCGCTCGTAGTCATCGTATAGTGAAGCGAAGCAGCATTTTCGACTTTATCATCTACTATTACTGTAATCTCAAAAGAGTATAGTAACTATGTACTATAATTAACTATCCACAATTTGGACCACAGTTCCAGGTAGTTAATTATCTCCAAACCAAACCAGCCACTCTCACTGGGATTGAGAAATACCTGGGTAGTGGACTAATCAAAGGTGTTGGCCCAGTTACAGCAAGACGGATTGTTGCCCACTTTGGTTTAGAAACCCTGGACATTATCGAAAACCAAATTGATCGGCTCATTGAAGTTCAAGGCATCGCCAAAAAGCGGATTAAGTTAATTAAAAATGCCTGGGAAACACAGAAAGCCATAAAAGAAGTAATGGTATTTTTGCAAGGACACGGTGTTTCAACCACTTATGCAGTCAAAATTTACAAGCAATATGGCGATAAAGCGATCGCATCATCCAGCTAACCAACGATTACAACCGCGAAGTTTTCAACGGCGACTTAGGAATTATCCAAAACATTGATACTG
>CAZZZY010000774.1:0-3366 GCA_964658545.1 uncultured Acetobacteraceae bacterium
AAACACAATTTTTAAGTCAGCGATGCCTACGGCGGGCTATTCGGCGTCGCACAATCTTTAAACGCATCATTCATTGTTACGAGGAAAAGTCAAATATTGATTCGACCAAAAGCAAAAATGCTATCCTTAAATCAATGGCGATGGAGCTCGCCGAAACCGCCTTTTCAGTCCCAAAAATCATCACTAAAAGGCTGATGGCTCCTACTTTCTTCGCTGACTGCGGGAGAGTAGGGCTTGGCTAAACGCATCACCTGACTCCCCTGTAGAAAGTGTAAGTCTACAAATTGCCCCTCAAGGAGTCATGGGATGTTCGCCAGTGTATTCATGAAACAGTTTCGTCAATTTGAACCGTTTATTGCATTACCACACCTAATTAAATGGTTGCCTATTTCGATTGTGATTGGTATTTTTGCTGGAACGGCTTCTGCGGCTCTCTTGGCATCATTAGAATGGGCAACCGATTGGCGAGAATCCCATCGCTGGATTATTGCCTTACTTCCCCTTGGTGGCTTTTTGAGTGGTTGGATATATCACAAGTTTGGTCGGACTGTAGAAGCCGGAAATAACCTTTTACTTGAAGAAATCCATAACCCCAAAAGTGTTATTCCCTTCCGTATGGCTCCTCTTGTTTTGCTAGGAACAGACCTGACACATTTATTTGGAGGTTCAGCCGGTCGTGAAGGTACAGCATTACAAATGGGTGCTTCTTTGGCAGACCAGTTAACTAAAATATTACATTTTCAAGGAGCCAATCGACGAATTTTATTAACGGCGGGTATCAGTGGAGGATTTGCTTCAGTTTTCGGTACACCCTTAGCTGGAACCGTATTTGGTCTAGAAGTTTTAGCAATTGGGAAAATTAATTACGATGCTCTTTTTCCTTCTTTGATTGCTGCGATCGTTGGGAATCAAGTGACCTTACTATTTGGTTTGCATCATACTGCATACCGACACACTCCGTCTATACCGACGCTCACAATTTGGGGACTGATTTCTGCCATTATTGCAGGTGCAATTTTTGGAATTGTAGCGAGATTCTTTGCTAAAGTAACTCACCAAATTAGTCACTTCTTTAAAGCAAAGATATCTTATCCTCCAATGCGTCCTTTGATAGGCGGTGCAATAATAGCAGCAATTGTTGGGTTGAGTGGCACAACCAAATATATTGGGCTTGGTATCCCTACTATCGTTGATTCTTTTTTAACTCAGCTACCTCCTTGGGATTTTGCCGCAAAATTGGGTATGACGGCTCTAACTTTAGGAGCAGGTTTTAAAGGAGGAGAAGTGACACCTTTATTTTTTATTGGTGCAACTTTAGGTAATGCTTTGTCGTTGCTTTTAGCATTACCTGCACCACTGTTAG
Organism: uncultured Acetobacteraceae bacterium; assembly: GCA_964658545.1. Lineage (GTDB taxonomy): Bacteria > Cyanobacteriota > Cyanobacteriia > Cyanobacteriales > Nostocaceae > Nostoc. Next base: position 1,364 of record CAZZZY010000774.1, read on the forward strand.
CAGGAATGGGATTTGTGGGTGTGTTTGCGGGTGCAGCAAATACACCTATAGCATCAACCTTAATGGGGATTGAACTATTTGGTCTGGAATCAGGAGTATTTATTGCTATTGGCTGTGTAGTGAGTTATCTATTTTCAGGTCATTCTGGAATTTACTCGGCACAACGTATTGGGTTGAGTAAATACTCTGCTGTATCTTTAGAAGAAGGGGTGACTTTGGCTAATTATGGGCTGCAAAAATTTGAGCCAAAAATTAATTCACCTGATAATAGTAAAGAAGGAGAAAATAAGTCTCTGAAATAATTTTTTGTTTTTTTAATTGTGCGTAAGTTATTAAACTATCAGAGGGTTGAGAAATGAAGAATCATAAATTTTGCAGCGCTAAAATTCCTCGAATAGTAAAGAATGAACAAGATGAACAGGTAGTGAGACTGTTTAAAAAAAACTTAAATAATTCATAACTTTACTCACCAATACGAATGTCTTTTTGCTGTCGATAACGCTGTTTAAACAGATGTTGCTGTACTTTATGATCCACAATTGGGTCAGGATAGCCAACAGCATGACGTTCTAAAGGTGGAATTTTACCAGTAACTAAATATTCCGTATCTACAGACCGCAATTCTGATACCCATTGCCGAATATATTCCCCCTCTGGATCAAATTTTTGTGTTTGACTAGCAGGGTTGAAAATCCGCACAGGTTTGGGGTCCATGCCACTAGAAGCACTCCATTGCCAACCGCCATTGTTAGCAGATAAATCTCCGTCAATCAGTTTCTGCATAAAGTATTTTTCTCCTAATTGGGGATTAATTAGCAAGTCTTTGGTGAGGAAACTAGCAACAATCATCCGACAACGATTGTGCATCCAGCCGCTTTCATTCAATTGGCGCATTGCTGCATCCACAATGGGGTAGCCAGTTCTCCCCTCACACCAAACTTGGAAATGTTCTTCGTTTGTTTCCCAAGGAAAGTTCTTAAAGGTGTCGCGGAAAGCACCATCAGCCAATTCGGGGAAGTTATACATTGCGTGTTGATAAAATTCCCGCCAAGCTAATTCTTGTTGCCATGTGCGAATATTAACTGCTGTTTCCTCACTGCGGCTGTTTTCTAGTGCTTCTGTGGTGGCTTGCCAAACGGTGCGAATGCCAATTACACCAAATTTCAATGCTGCACTCAGTTGTGATGTACCATCCACTGCGGGGAAATTGCGCTGTTCTTGGTATTCAGTAATAGCTTTATTTGTAAATTCCTCTAATCGTTCTTGCGCCGCCGCCTCTCCCGGTGAAATAATCAATTGTTCATCCCAAATAAATCCTAAATCTTTTGCTGAAGGTAATGCGATCGCTCCTGCAAGTTTGGCATTTTTCTGTTCAGCTTCCGTTAATCCCTCAACATTTTGCAGTGTTTCTACTGGTTTCGCTTTCGGTTTGGTAATCCAATTTTTCCAGAAGGGGGTGTAAACCGTGTAAGGACTGTTACCACCCGTGCGGATCTCATCTGGAGAGTTGAGGATTTGATCCCAGTTTTGATTAAGAAACTCAATGCCTTTTTCTTTGAGGGTATTTATAACGGCGCGATCGCGTTCTTGCGAGTAAGGTTCTACATCCCAATTCCAAAAAACAGCTTTGGCATTTATTGCCTCTGCTAAAGCTGGTATCGCTTGTACAGGATCTGCGTGGAGTATTAATAACTGACTACCAATTTGAGCATATCGCTCTTGGAGTTTCTGCAAACAGCCAATCATATAAGTTACTCTCACAGGAGCAATATCATCACGTTCTAGAATATGCGGATCAAGGCAAAACACGCCCACCACCTTCGGACTCTGCCGTTTTGCCGCAGCCAGTCCCGTATTGTCAGAAATGCGTAAATCGCGCCGATGCCAAAACAGAATTAAGTCAGACATTCTATGCTGTATATAATAGTTCACCCGTACTAGCTTAGATGCTAGTACGTCACGGCGTAAATAAGCCACCCATTTAAAATCGCTAGACATCCTAC
>CAZZZY010000775.1:0-3358 GCA_964658545.1 uncultured Acetobacteraceae bacterium
AACGTAGACGCAAAGCGGCTGACCGCAGGGTACCACTCCAGACGCAGAGTACACAAAGAGAAGAAAAAAACGCTTAACCCAAGCGTATTGCTCTAAATATTTGTTACCCATTGCTGTCATAAACTCCCCCCTACCTCCTTCACCGCCACCCTAAAAAGCGCAATCCAGGGACAATTAGGTAGTAACTCACTGCTAACCAGAAGCTAATAAAGAAGCCTACAGAACCAAAAAAAATCAGAGGTAACTGTAACTCTGACCAGGCTGGGTGATTAGAAAATTGGAAGATTGGAGGTGCTAACCTCAAAAGAATCAAAAATGCATAGGCGATCGCACTCCCAAAGGCAGCAAATACGGCGTAAACTATATGATGGCTGCGAAGACCTAAACTCAAGGTGAGTAGGCAAACTGCCACTAAAATCACTGCCACTAAGCCCTCGCCGCTATCTTTTGGTGTGATTAATTGTAAAATCAACCAGCCGAAGCCATAGCTAATCATCCCCATCAGCGACGCAACTAAAAACCGCCGCCGTTGACCAAAACACCCGGATACTGTCAGTCCCCAAGCGGTTCCCCAACCTGCGGCGATGAACACCAAAATATCTGCTCCGAAGATGGGTTGAGTATTTGGCACTAATTGGTTTAACTGACTTGAAATAAATTCTACAACCCGATGCCCCAAGCTGGTGTGATAGGCCAAAATAAAACCAGCGATCGCACCAAAACAAGCGCCAACATAAGCCAGGATCATCGCCCAAATCGTCGCTAAACAAGCTTGGATAATTTTGATGATTGTCTGACCGATAAAAATAACGGTTTTAGTTACAGCTTGGCTAAAGTTAGCTAAAACTTGTTCAATAGCTTGTGTTAGCAGTGTAAATCTCTGGGAACCTTGCGTTGAGGCAAGCTTTATCTTGTCTTGCAGTTGGGCAAATAATCCTGGCGACGGTAATGCTTGAGAAATCTTCGCCAACCGTTTTTGAATCATAGCTGCATTTGCTGGACGCGATCGCACATCTTCTTGCACCATCTCATCCAGCAAATCTGCTAGTTGCGTGTTGATGTTTACCGCAGTTCGCCAGCGCAATTTCCCGGTTTGCGGATCTTCCAACTCTAGCGGGTACTTACCTGTTAGTAGTTCAATCACCGTTCGACCAAGGGCATAAAAATCGGCACTTGGCCCGACAATACTTCCAGTCACTTGTTCTGGTGGACTGTAGCCAGAAGAAAATAATCGGGTGGAACTGGACTGAGAACGAAGTTTAGAGGCGTTAAATTGTTTTGCTCCGCCAAAATCAATTAGTACCAAGCGATCGCCCTCTGTTTGCCCTTGAGGTAGGCTTACAGTGGGCGAAGAGGTACCCAGCATTAAATTGGAAGGTTTGATATCCCGGTGAATAATCTGACGTTTGTGTAATTCCTGTAAAATCTGTACGGCTTGGGCAAACCAGTTTACAACCAAACTCTCTGGACAGCCTTGGGGAAAGTTTTTTAATATCTCCTCTAAAGTCCGCCCATTGATTTTTTCCATTACCAAACAAGGCAGTTGGTGCGGTTTGGGATTAAACAGTTGCACATGAAAATAGCCGTCGGCATCAACTGTGGGGACACCCGAATGCTGCAAACTAGATAAAACCGTCGCTTCTTGGGCAAATAATTCCAGTGCCTTTGGTGAATCTTCTACCAACACTTTTAGTACTTTCTCGGTTTGAGTTTTTTTATCCCAAACCGTGTAAATTTGAGCAAATCCCCCCGATCCCAATGGCTGAAGTGGAACATAGCGGTCTAACAACTCTAGCGGTGCGCCACAGCTGTTACAAAATTTGTTTCCCCAAGGCTGGGGATAAGGACGTTGACAATCAGGATTTATGCAGTGAACCGCACTCTGAGTGATGTGGGACACAACCGCTACAATACAAAGGCTGACTTGATTTTAGCGTTTCTTGAGGTTTCCTGATTTTAAAATAGGCAAAAGGAAAACCCTCATACAATGTATGAGGGCATTCGTTTATATCTATGTCAGCCCTTAATTACGAAAACTTCTCTTACTCTGTCTGTGCTTGGCAACTTCTTTGCGCTTGCGTTTTTCTAGGGGCGTTTCAAAATGACGATGTTTTCTCATATCTGGAAAAATCCCAGCCTTGGAAACTTCTCGCTTAAATCGTCGTAAGGCTGACTCGATGTGTTCATTGTCACCTACAATTACTTGGGTCATTATTTCTCCTACTAAGTTGACTTCATCAATGGATATGCAGGCGGTACATTACAAAAAAAAGACAGACTTCTTGTCTGACCTTAAGACTCTTGGTAATTTTTTTGTTTCCAAGGCTTAGTAGCGTCCACCACGTCCGCCACCACCACCGCCGTATCCTCCTCGGTTCCCACCAAAGGAACCTCTATCACCCCTATCTTCTTTAGGTTTAGCCTTATTCACTTTCAGGTCACGACCCATCCATTCAGCACCGTCGAGAGCTTCAATGGCAGCTGTTTCTTCCGCTTCACTTCCCATTTCCACAAAAGCAAAGCCTCGCGGACGACCTGTTTCACGGTCGGTAGGTACTTGAACTCGCTTTACAGTACCATATTCTGCGAAAATACCACTTAAATCCTCTTGTGTAACTTCATAAGAGAGGTTACCTACATAAATTGACATCGATTCGCTCCAAAATCATCACTGTGTAGAGATTTTAATTTCTCTGAGAAGTCTGTAAATAATGGCATACTCCCATCACTGATTGCAAGCAATACAGTGGGGGCTTCTCACCCAATCCGGCTGCTGCTTAGGAGGCGATGAGCTTTATTCAAGAGACGGAATGCCCTGCCGCCCCCATTGATTAATTTTAATCTGGATTGGCGATTCCTCATCTATCTTTTTTCCGTAAAAACTACATTTTTACATCATCAAAGATAAAACCTTCACCGCCTGAAACTATCTCACACTGAGCTTTTAGGTACAGTGTAAGGCTTCCGCAAAGTCAAGCTAATCTAGTATGACATAGGAGCTAATTCTCTGCATCCAGTAGATACTGACCAACCTACCCTAAGTACAGCCCACCGCAAAAAAGGGTTGGAAATGGAAGAAGATAAATTCTGTAGGGTGATATCAAGGAAATCAGACATACAGGGGCATATCTTTGAATATCCGAATTGAACGTTTGACTGTATTAACCATAAAGCATTACTCCAAAATTCTAATATGAAAGGCAAAGTCAGGCAACAAATATAAATCTATGCTGGCTCATACTCCCTTGGAGAAAGGGTTCTTGAGCAAATGGTCAAAATTCTTACCGCCATAGCCCTCGTCAACCAAAATCCCATTGAAGGATGCAGCAGTAAGGAAGAGTAAATCAGTTGGGGATTC
>CAZZZY010000776.1:0-3357 GCA_964658545.1 uncultured Acetobacteraceae bacterium
AGTTTAAATCATGCCCAAAATAGCTTAGTAACAATGCTCCTCACCACATAGCTTGAATTAATTAGGTTCAAATAAAAACCTGCATTTTTCTATTGGTGTATCAGAGCCTAGAGTTTGCTAAAATACCAGCTAATTAGGGCAACAAGTCAAGGACACTGGTGATAAGAGTTACCTCTTAAACCAAGTGTCCACTGGAAGTTATCGCCTGACCGAACTTGTTCCAAGTCCAAGGGAGTTAAATTCTGTAAATCTAAGTCATCTTGTGGGCGATGTACTTCCCTCGTTTGGTGTTTAGAATGGCTTAAGACTCCTGAGTTTTGAGAGGGCAAAATAATTTATAGCGATCGCTGGCAATTGCTTTTGAGCATTTCCTGTAGTCTATTCCGTATCAGGAGAGACCTGGTTATGTACGTTGGTGTTGCCAGATTTTTATTGGAAAATTCCTTATGTCTAGTTAGGAAATCGGGCATTGGGCACTTATACTGAGCGTTGTCATTGGCGCAGCCTAAGTAGAGAAGTATTGGGTATAAAAAAAACAGATTTTCATCCTGCGTTGGGAACGCACTTCAGAAGATGAGGAGAGTGAAAGGGACAAAGGCAATAAGATTACTAATCTTAATTGTGATTAGTGCAACTTTAATTGTATTAAGTAGCTGCTGGGGATCATTGGTAACAGCATTACCGCCACCAGAGGATACACCAGAAGAGATATTACGGGCACAAATTATCATAGAAGCGCGATCGCCTATTGATGGGAGATACCTAACAGCTGCCGAATACGCCCAATTGCAAGCGCAGCTGCAAGAAGCCCCACCACCGAAACTAGACCCCAAAATTCGGGAACAGATTTACTTGCTTCGCCTACGTAAAATGTTACTTCAGTTTTTCCCATTTTTAAATTTTTGACAAATTAAATATGTGAAGTACCCCATGCCCCATGCCCTATTCCCAATGCCCAATGCCCAATACCCCATTCTGATGTAGGATAACGGTGGCGACAAAATTGCAAATAAATGTAAAGAATATACATAGATATTAAAAAAGCAGATCTAGTCAATCACGTTATTTCACTTAGGTAGCTTCATGTCAATGACCACGATCGCCCCTGAACAGGTTAACAGCATCGTTTGGAATCAGCATAACGATCCCTTTGAAATACTAGGTTCTCATCCCATAGAACAAGACGGCAAAACTGTCTGGGCTGTGCGGGCTTACCTACCAAATGCAAGTGCAGTATGGGTCGTTCTTCCCGAACAACGGAAAGAATACCCAATGCAAACAGTGCATCATCCCCACTTTTTTGAATGCACTATTGAAACCGCAGAACTGGCAAACTACCAGTTACGGATTAAAGAAGGGGAAAATGAGCGTGTAACATATGACCCTTACGCTTTCCGTTCTCCCCACTTGACTGACTTTGACTTGCATTTGTTTAGTGAAGGGAACCATCACCGGATATACGAAAAACTGGGAGCGCACCCCACGGAAATAGACGGCATTAAGGGCGTTTATTTTGCTGTTTGGGCACCCAACGCCCGTAATGTTTCATTGCTGGGAGATTTCAACTTCTGGGATGGACGCAAACACCAAATGCGTAAAGGCCCCACTGGGGTTTGGGAATTATTTATTCCTGAAATCGGTGTGGGAGAGCATTACAAATATGAAATCAAAAATTTTGAAGGACACATTTACGAAAAATCTGATCCCTACGGTTTCCAGCAGGAACCCCGCCCGAAGACAGCATCCATTGTCACTGATTTAGATGCTTATAGTTGGAATGACCAAGACTGGATGGAAAAGCGGCGGCGTACTGACCCCCTCACCCAGCCCGTCTCAGTCTATGAAGTGCATTTAGGCTCTTGGTTACACGCTTCGAGTGCCGAACCTGCTAAACTACCAAATGGTGAAACGGAACCTGTAGTTATCGTTTCGGAACTAAAGCCGGGCGCGCGTTTCCTTACCTACCGAGAACTAGCAGACCGACTCATTCCTTATGTTAAAGAATTGGGATACACCCATCTAGAAATACTACCCATTGCGGAGCATCCCTTTGATGGTTCTTGGGGTTATCAAGTAACAGGGTACTATGCCCCCACCTCCCGTTTTGGCAGCCCCGAAGATTTTATGTATTTTGTTGACAAATGTCACAAAAATGATATAGGGGTAATTGTCGATTGGGTTCCTGGTCACTTTCCCAAAGATGGACATGGTTTAGCTTTCTTTGATGGTAGCCACCTGTACGAACACGCTGACCCCCGCAAAGGCGAACATCAAGAATGGGGTACTTTGGTGTTCAATTATGGTCGCCATGAAGTTAGTAATTTCCTAGCAGCAAATGCCCTATTTTGGTTCGACAAATACCACATTGACGGGATTCGTGTCGATGCTGTTGCCTCGATGCTCTATAATGACTATTGTCGCAAACCGGGAGAATGGCTGCCCAATAAGTACGGCGGCAGAGAAAACCTAGAAGCAGCAGATTTTCTGCGTCAAGTAAATCACATTATCTTTAGCTATTTTCCTGGTATTCTCTCAATTGCAGAAGAATCCACTTCTTGGCCAATGGTGTCTTGGCCCACCTATATAGGCGGACTGGGTTTTAATTTGAAGTGGAACATGGGCTGGATGCACGATATGCTGGATTATTTCAGCATGGACCCTTGGTTCCGTCAGTTCCACCAAAACAATATCACCTTTAGTATGTGGTACAACCACAGCGAGAACTTTATGCTGGCTCTGTCCCACGATGAAGTGGTGCATGGCAAGAGCAATATCATCGGTAAAATGCCGGGGGATACATGGCAGAAGTTAGCTAATATCCGTTGTTTATTTAGCTATATGTTTGCTCACCCAGGCAAGAAAACCATGTTTATGAGCATGGAGTTTGGGCAGTGGAGTGAGTGGAATGCTTGGGCAGATTTGGAGTGGCATTTATTGCAGCATGAAGCACACCAACAGTTAAAAACGTTTTTCCAGGAATTGAACCATCTCTACCGTTCGGAACCAGTTTTGTACACCCAGGATTTTGCTGAATCGGGGTTTGAGTGGATTGATTGTAGTGATAATCGCCATAGTGTAGTTTCTTTCATTCGGCGCGATCGCGATTCTGATGATTTTGCGATCGTGGTTTGCAATTTTACACCTCAACCCCATTCTCATTACCGCATCGGTGTACCACAAAAGGGGTTTTATACTGAGTTGTTCAATAGTGATGCGCGTCAGTATGGCGGTAGCAACATGGGCAACTTAGGCGGTAAGTGGACAGATGATTGGTCACTGCACAGTCGTCCCTATTCGCTTGATTTGTGTTTGCCACCTTTGGGTGTGTTGATTCTCAAGTTGGATCAGAAGAAGACT
>CAZZZY010000777.1:0-3355 GCA_964658545.1 uncultured Acetobacteraceae bacterium
TATTTTAAGCTACCCCTTGACTGATTTTTCATCTACCCAGATGCATATTTTTTATTGCAAAATTTATAGTAGGAATAACAGGGATTCAAAAAACCACGTTTGTGAGCATTCGTGACAAGTTAAAATGATATTAATTTTGTCAATTCGTAATTACCGTTAATTATTAACCAATAACAAGATATTAAATTAAGGAGATTACTGACTTTTCCTCGCAAAAACGAATGATGCGTTTAAATATTGTGCGACGCCGAATAGCCCGCCGTAGGCATCGCTGATACCAATTCACAAAAACTCTGATACAGAGATACAGATAGGTTTCTCGTAAGGGCATGGCAATGCCATGCTCCTACCAATGTATTTGTATCATTATTAAAGTTAAATGGTATGACTTGAAAATTGTGTTTTTTGCCCTATTTTTCGCTAAATTTTAAGCATTATTGCTTATTGACAAATAGTTAATAATCTTAACTTATCATCGATGCGTTTGTGAGTGTTTCCGAATTGCAGGCTATCTAGTTTATTTATGTAATTCTTTATACACAAATTTGGATTGGATAAAATACGTATTCTCAGTACTATTACTGCTATCGCTCCGTTTGTAAGTCTTGTAATACACTCTGCAAAAACTTACCCCATTCCGCCGCCAAAGGGATTTCGGTAAATGGAACGCGCACTGAGCTAGTAGATTCGGAAAAAAGAAATTCTAGCTCTATAGAACGGCCTTTCTGCGGTACATCATCGACATTTACTGATTTGCTATCTACTACAAGGTGGATTTTTTGGACATCAAGCAAAGAGAATGTTTCTAGTTTAATAGGCCCTTTAGTTGTGGGTTTTCCCCAAGTTAGATTGTTCCCTTTTTGACCTAATACAGCATAGATATCGTACTTAGCCCGTTCAAATTGCTCTGCCCAAGTGCGATAGGCTTCAACTTTTTGATACTCCTTCGAGCCTTGCCAAGCCAACCAGAAAAACATTACTAATAGAGGCAACCACAAAAGACCACGTTCCATCGTTTCAAAAAGTCCTGAATAATGAAATTAGACTTGTAACTAAAAGTGCAAAATCCACCCACAAAGGATAGAGATAAGTTATGGTAGTGAGCAAACTGGCAAAAAGCGGTGGTCACTAACTCCGGACTAAAGCCACGGAGCTTGTCTAAACCAATTTAGACAACGTAAGTAGAGACTAGCCCATTTAGACACAGCTTGGTACAAACTTCCGAGTGCAACCCTAGCTCGGACTATCTTTAAACTCGATTGGTTCGAGTGCTTGTAGAAAGAACATCTTAGCTTGTGTTGGGCAAAGGGACTATTCACAGGTTTTCTAGTTCCTGGGGTTATACCTATTCAAAAACTAGATCCCGCAAGGGATTGTAAAGCCGTGCTAGAAGCACGGGGAATAACCCAGAAGTTCGATGAGAAAACTTATATTATTGTGCTTGTTTGTCATTGGGCTGGGATCTGCCATATTTGGTTTCCTGAATTTCCAGGGATTGGCAGCCAAAGGAGAGTTTGAGACGATTTTGCTTGATTTTCGGGAAGATATTCCATCTCTGGTAGTGGAACAGGACTTGCAAGCGATCGCTAAACAATACAACGTTACCCCCCAATTAGACAACAAATTTTCAAAAAAAGATAATGTCTATATTATCAAAGGCGATCGCCAGCGACTCCAAGAACTGAAAAAATCTCAGTTTGCCCAAGCTACAGAATTCATTGAGCCAAATTACATCTATACAGATATCCCACAACCCGGTAAAGTAGCTTGGTTAGGCGAATTTTTAAGACCCCAAGAAGATGATGAAGCAAGTCCCGCAGAAAAACGAGAATCCATTTTTTCTGCTGAAGAAATTTTGCCTCGGGGACATGAAGAAACAAATCCCTCATTAACTGGCCCCAATGACCAATATTACAGCAAGCAGTGGAACTTGCACAAAATCGGCATTGAAGGCGCATGGAGTCAAACCAAAGGTAGCGGCATCACGGTTGCGGTAATTGACACCGGGATTACTAAGGTGCGCGACTTATATGAGACAAAATTCGTCAAAGGCTATGATTTTGTTAACGACCGAGAAGAAGCCAAAGACGATAACGGCCACGGTACCCATGTTGCCGGAACTATTGCCCAAGCCACAAATAACAAATATGGCGTAGCTGGAATTGCCTACGAAGCCAGCCTGATGCCGCTAAAGGTACTAAGTTCACAAGGCGGTGGTACTGTTGCCGATATTGCCGAAGCAATTAAATTTGCTGCTGATAAAGGCGCAGATGTAATTAATATGAGCTTGGGCGGTGGCGGTGAAAGCAAGTTGATGAAAGAAGCGATCGAGTATGCCCATAGAAAAGGCGTAGTGATCATTGCCGCAGCTGGGAATGAAAATACCAACGGGGCAAGCTATCCAGCCCGCTATCCTTACGTCATCGGCGTTTCGGCAATTGGCCCAGATGGCGAAAGAGCGCCCTATTCTAACTTTGGTGCTGGGGTAGATATCTCTGCTCCTGGTGGTAGTGAAGGTGGTAAGATTCTCCAAGAAACGATCGATGAAAATGGCGAAGGGATATTTCTTGGCTTCCAAGGTACAAGCATGGCTGCTCCCCACGTTGCCGGTGTTGCAGCCTTAATCAAAGCTGCTGGCATCAAAGAACCAGATGAAGTTTTAAAAGTCCTTAAACAGTCAGCGCGAGTTATCCATGATGATGGTTTGAACTATTATGGCGCTGGACAACTCAATGCAGAATCAGCAGTCAAACTAGCCTTTGCCGGGCAAATCAGTTTTCCAGATTTCTTCCGATGGTTACGGGATAACGGTTATCTAAACCCCGGCTTTTGGATTGATGGTGGTGCGGTGGCACTATTACCCAAGATTTTAATGATAGTTGGTTCCTATCTGTTAGCTTGGTTTTTACGGGTTTACTTACCCTTCCCTTGGAGTTGGTCTTTATCTAGTGGATTAATTGCTGGCAGTTCTGGGTTATTCTTCCTTAAGGGAATCTATATTTTTGACCTTCCCCAATGGCCTTTCCGGGTTTTAGGCAGTTCAATTCCCGAACTAGGCAATACCCTCCAGGGAACCGATGCGTTGAATCCCCTATTTGCCAGCGTACTGATTCCCATTTTGTTAATGGCATTCCTGCTGGGACATCCTAGTGGGAAATGGTTCGCCATTGGTTCAACATTAGGTGTAGCAGCCTGCTTGACAGTAAGTGCATTTTTAGATCCAGCTGTTTGGGGTTTGGGAAGTGGTCACTTAGCAAGCCTCTTCCTCATCGCTAATGCCCTAATTTGTTATGGACTTGTTCGTTTAGCATTGAAAAACGAAGAAAAAATAGCATAAATTGGGCATTGGGCATTG
>CAZZZY010000778.1:0-3347 GCA_964658545.1 uncultured Acetobacteraceae bacterium
CATCAGTTATCTCAGTGTCGGGCGAGAAATTCTCCGTAGCAAAGTTCAGCTACCCACAGGTTTTATTTCGACACCATTAATCATTGCCGATCCTGATTTTGATTTAACAGCAGATGCAGTCTCAGGGGACTGGGGATTGGGGATTGGGAATTGGGAAAAAAATTCCATGTCCGATGTGCGATCGCCTATGTCTAGCTCATACCTTTCGGTGAGTGATGAGCTTACACAAACAGGCTTGCTTCGCGCTCCAGGGACAAGGTTTTTGGGGGAAATTGTAGCGAAAAAACTGCCCGATGCCAAATTATACTTAGGCGCAGAAGCACTAGAAACCCGCCTGACAAGTAGCGAGTGTCCTAGTATCATGCTAATTGCAACTCATGGCTTATTCCAAAGCGATTCCCAGGCGCAACCAGTCACCTTGAGGCGCAACCTACTAAACATGGAAGGTCTGCGAACAACCAAGGTAGAAAATCCTATGTTGCGTTCTGGGCTGGCGTTAGCGGGTGCTAATACTTGGCTGGCTGGTGGGAGACTTCCTCAAGCAGCAGGCAAAGGCTTTGTTTTTGCCCAAGATATTGCCAGTTTAGATTTGTGGGCGAATGAATTGACGGTTCTTTCTGCCTGCGATACTGCCAGAGGTGATATTAAAATTGGCGAAGGTGTATTTGGGTTGCGGCGTGCTTTTGCAGTGGCGGGTGCAAAAACTGTAGTGATGAGCCTATGGTCTGTTCCTGACAAAGTAACTGCCTTACTGATGGAGCGTTTTTTTGATCACTTGCAGTCTGGTATGAGTCGGTCTGAGGCGTTACATTCTGCTCAGAATTATATACGTAGAATTACAGTTAAGCAATTGCGCGAATCAGCTTTGGGTCTGGAAGTGCTAAAGGAACTTTTAGCGGTCAAAGAGTTATCAGTCAAGACTAGAATTGATTGTCAAGAAAAAGACACACCATTAGAACATCCCTTTTACTGGGGAGCATGGATTTGTCAGGGAAATACAGATCCATTGGTTAACTAGGGGTAAAAGTGGACAAGCTGGCATTAATCGCTACTTTTACCTCAATTACAAATATACCAGCGATCGCTCTTTGCAAAATTCCCAATCAATCTTCCTCTTAAGCTGAAGCTTGTTCCTTAGCCACAGCCTCAGCAATAACCTGCCGCAACCACTCGGAACGATTGGGCTTGTTTCGCACATAGGCATCTAAATCTTCTGGGAGCATCACAGATATAGGTTTTGTATCACATTTAACACCTACTCCTTTGGATTTAAAGCGAGTTGCAATATCGTTTCTTGCCATAGTGATTATCCTTTCTCTCTACAACTAGAATAGCAAAGCCCACATATATGTGGTAATATATTAGATATTTTTATCATTAAAAAAGGCTATAATCCTTGTATATCCCACATATATGTGGGATATACAAGAGTAAGAAATAGGAACGGAGGGTGTTGGTTGATTGGGAGAGGTAAAAATCACACTGTCTCAGAATAGCGTGCAGCTAAGGCAATTGCTGCTTGACGGTGCTTATCTACTCTTGTGCAGAAGGTGAAAGCATTTGAGCTTTATTATTCTGTCTATGAGTGTCAGTTGACTAACGCGAAATATCAAGATTTGCGTCGTCGGTTAAGAAAAAAGCTGAAATTAACTGAGATAGTCTACGATTTTACCCTTTGTCACGACATACCCTTTCTCAAGTAGAATCTTGGGGTGTGGGGCCATCTGTGATTGAACCGCCTAGTTCAGTGATTATTTAATGTGTGTGCCGAGGTTCAGGTGAAATGGCTGAAATGCTTATTTGAGCGTTGTGAGCTTCGGTGACTTACAGGATAAGGGTTTGGGGCATGTTGGTGATTGATAGAATAGCAGTTTGGCGATTAATTTTTGTGACCTTCGGAAACGGCTTCTGGACTCCTTACCCAGTAAGGGTCTAAAATTGAGGGGTCACTTCTCTTTGTAGAAGTGGAATTAATGGAAACCAATAGAAGCGAACGACTCGTATCGATGCATCTTGTCACTTCTCTTTGTAGAAGTGGAATTAATGGAAACTTTAGACGGGGAATTAAATAGTCAAAATTCATAATTTGTCACTTCTCTTTGTAGAAGTGGAATTAATGGAAACTTTAACTACTAGCGCTCTTTTCTTCCTAGTGAAGCTCTGCTTTATTTGGGTCACTTCTCTTTGTAGAAGTGGAATTAATGGAAACATAGGTTAGACAAGTCTATGTCTGTGCGGAGGCTGTCACTTCTCTTTGTAGAAGTGGAATTAATGGAAACTGCCGTTATATAACGACGTGTAGTAACTAACAACTGCTTTTGTCGCTTCTCTTCGGAGAAGTGGAATTTTCTAAGTCCCACATTCAGCAGGTAAAACCAGAAAAAAGGTATTTTAATCTAAGTGGACTGAAGGTAGCTAAAGTGAAAACAGAACTACAAGTAGATGTTAAAGACATTGACCATTTAGGGATAATCGCTGGAATTATAGATGAAATAGGGATTGTGGAGATAATAGATCAAGAAATAGGGACTCATGCACAAGAGAAAGTTAGTGCTGGAGTGGTAGTTAAAGCGATGATAATCAACTGCATGGGGTTTATAAACGCGCCATTATACTTATTTAGTCAATTTTTCGTAGGGAAAGCAACAGAACATCTAATAGGTGTGGGAGTAGAAGCTGAACATCTCAACGATAGTAAATTAGGACGAGTACTAGATCAATTATACGAATATGGTGTTAGCCTATTATTCTTAAAAATAGCCTGTGTGATGGCAAAATGTTTCGCAATCAAAATATCAAATGCTCATATTGATGGTACAAGTTTGTCAGTTCATGGAAAATATCTGAAATCAGTTGAGGGAGAACAAAGTTATGCTGAAGATATACTCTTATTAGAAGAATCAGAACCAGTAGCAATAAACATTAATCATGGTTACTCTCGCGACCATAGACCAGACCTGAAACAATTTACATTAAGTTTGTTAACGACTGGAGAAGAAGGAATCCCATTATTTATGCAAGTTGGAGATGGGAATGAATTAGACCAGAATGCTTTTCCAAAAATGATTCAATAATTTCAGTCTCAATGGCTTGGAGAACAACCTGAAGTATATGTAATGGACGCGGCTTTTTATACTGAAAAGAACCTGAAACAGTGCAGTGAGAGCATAAATTGGATTAGCCGAGTACCATTAACCATTAAAGCATCCCAAGAATTAACTAAAATTTTATTGCCAGAACAATTTATCAAAAGTAATCTATATGAAGAATATAGTTTTTGTGCTGTGTGTAGTGACTGGAGTTTAGACTAAAGGCGAGCGATCGTTAAAAAGGCTTACTCGTTGAAA